>NZ_VTXJ01000014.1:0-143836 GCF_013114525.1 Vibrio sp. T3Y01
GTTTTCTATCTATCAGAAGAGATTGCCGATTTCACGTCTTTGGCTAATGCAACCACAGTGATCACTTGGTGCTGCTTTGAAAACTCACTCACTTGGTTTTGCCACAGTCTGCTGTCTAAGCTCCAGCCGTGAATGAAGATCAATGCTGTATCCCCGCTCCCACTTTTGCCATACGCAATTTGCTCACCATCGTGAGATATCGCAATACCGTACTTAACCGTTGAATCATGAGCCATGGCACTCATGCTACCAAGTGTCATGAATACCAAGAGTGTGATGTTTAGATTTAAACGTTTCATAGTGTCTCTCTACTTACTTTAGAGGGAACACAGAAAGCGCCCCTCTCAATCAATGTAGCCACTATAAAGTGTGAAGTTGTAGACGGGTCAATAGTGATTTAAATAAAAGCCTCTCCCGTGCTGGTGACTTAACCAACTTATTTCTGCCCCATTATCATTTAGAGTTGATACTCATCAGCATCTTGCTAATACTGTTTTTACTTATTAATAGTTATCTGAATCATGACTACATAATATTTGTCATTTAGCGATTAGTTGATGAGAATTTGTTACTAATACATTGATTCTGTGGATAATGTTCAATGACCTTGGCAAAGATTGGTAGGTTGGAAAGGAAGGTAAGGTGTCTCATATCGTGCCGACACATCATAACGTCCTGATAAATGCTGAGTGGCTAAATATTGACGTTGTTCTTCACTATAAAAGTGCTGTGTTGCTTCTAGTTCAATGGCATCGCCATCCCCAGCACAAATGAAATAGTCGTCGTCCATATCTCGAAATGCTATTGGGGTTTCATCTACCAATCCATATCTATCGGTCATCTTTCTTGACCTCCAAATATCTTTAAATGTACCTCGCTCAAAGCGTTTCAAATTTCGCCATTGTATGAACATATAAGTGTCTTGCGAGGGAATCGATGGAATGTCATTCATTGCCTCGTTCGGGCTTTTACAAGTATCAAACAAAACCACAGCATTGTTCTCAACTCTAAATGGCAATCTATCCTCATCCTGTATATAAGAATCCACCGTCTTCTTAGGCCAAGACTCATTTTTCGGGCTGAGATAAAAAGAAGGACTCTTTAGGTAAGACCCAAAATCGTCAGTTTTATTAGCGTCAACAATTTCATAAACAGGATTATCATGAAGTGCGTCATAACTAACACTATAATCGAACTCAATTTTAAACAAAAAATCTTCCATCTCAGGTTTAGTAAGAGAGGTAAAAGCTTTATCGACCGACGCTTTGATTTTCTCAATGGATTTGGGATGAGTGAGGTAAATCGGAATTAATCCGTGTCCCGCAAAGTCTAATTTGCTCGGTGCTATCACGGTGTTGGGAGGCGGAACGCTGCCTATCCCTGTAAAGTTCAGCCCATTAATCACAAGATCTGAGGTCGATAAAATATAATCACTGTCTGGGCTAAGGGTTGGGGAAGCGGGAGCGATGTGAACGACGCGAATGTTATCGGCACTGTAACCGTATTGGGACGTAACATGCTTATATGATTCGTTTACCCATAAGTTCCCTTGTGAATGAGCGATGTAAATGAGCTTTTTTCCTTTCCACGTAAGAGAGTCATTTAAAAGATGATGCTTCATTCTAGTTTGGCTGGTTTCGGGGGCATCAACAAGTGATGCTAATTCTTTTAAAAATGTCGTGATGGTTGCATTGATGGCTTCACTGGTGAAGTCGAGAACGAACCCAGCAAACCAAGCAAAAGTGGCGCTGATTTTTTTGATGATAGCGCTGTTTTGCCTACTGCTCATAATATCCCAAAAGGCCTCCCACCGGTCGAATTGTTTCTGCTCTAACTCGGAAGTTCTTTGGTCAAAGGTTTCAGCGAAATCAGCCAGTACGTTAAGGCCACTTCCTTCAATATAAGAATCGTTGTAGAAAAGCTGGTATTCGACAGACTCACCGTTGTAATGGCTGATACCTAGAGTGGCTTTGATCTTCTTTTGTCCCCTTTTAGCTTGTTCTTTGGTTGTTGCTACCCCATTAAAAAAGCTGATAGTGTAACCTTCTATTTTGCATGAGTTAGCGATTGCATTGAATGGCAGTAAAACCACTAATATGAATAATATTGTTTGCCTATTCACAATATTTTGCCTCAGCAGGAAGGAGTGTACTTACAGATCCATCTTGTAAATGATTATAAGCTAAGTACGCCATAGTACGAGCTTTGGTGTTGTAGGTGAGAGATGTGATTGTGTTGGAGGTGTTTATGCCGTCATCAATATCAATTCCTACAAACTCTTCACAGGCGAGGACTTTGTCGTATTGACTTGAAATATCAAGAGCTTTTTTGATATTAGCGTCGGTCTTTTGTGAAAAATCGTGATAGAGGTTTTCTTGTGTGTAATGGGCATTTTGCTTTAAGGCTTTTCGGACAGGCTCGGGCACTTCTAACGCATCAATAAACGCCTCAATGTCATCGCGGATACCATCATTGTTTGCATCAGTACCAGTGAGAGAGTCGCTGCGGTCGAGCATGGATTCGAAACGCTCATATAGAAGCCTAAGTTGATCATCAATGGTCGGCAGTGCCTTTAATTCTGCAATTAGTTCCGGTGTTTTTTCTATGTGAGAGATGACACTCGGTTGTTCCACTACAGTTACGTTTGGCTCATTCGATTCTTTGCACCCCATAATTAACATCACGGCTAACGTGCAGACTAATCTATTTTTCATTTATGTACCCCTAGTATTTCAAATAGATACTAGAGAATACGGACAAATTAACTCACTGAATAATAAAGAGTTTGCATAGGGGCATAACAAACAAAAATAGGAAGTTAGATGTTCTTACCCTCCGCCTTTTCTGTGTTTCAAAAAAGGGGGGAAATATCAATTAAGGGGGAGATTTGAACGGGGTGACTAGCTTATTCACAGTACTTAGCCTCAGCTTTCAGAGAAGTACTTACAGATCCATCTTGTAAATGATTATAAGCTAAGTACGCCATAGTACGAGCTTTGGTGTTATAGGTTAGAGCTGTAATTGTATTGGAGGTGTTTATCCTGTCATCCACATCAATACCAACAAATTCCTTACAAGCAATGACTTTGTCGTATTTATCTGAAATATATAGAGCTTTTTTGATATTAGCGTCGGTCTTTTGTGAAAAATCGTGATAGAGGTTTTCTTGTGTGTAATGGGCATTTTGCTTTAAGGCTTTTCGGACTGGCTCGGTCACTTCTAACGCATCAATAAACGCCTCAATGTCATCGCGGATACCATCTTTGTTTTCATCCACACCAGTAAGAGAGTCGCTGCGGTCGAGCATGGGTTCAAAACGCTCATATAGAAGCCTAAGTTGATCATCAATTGTTTCTTGTGCCTTTAATTCTGCGACTAGCTCAGGTGTTTTCTCTATGTGTGATATGACACTCGGTTGTTCCACTACAGCAGCGTTTGGCTCATTCGATTCTTTGCATCCCACAATTAACATCACTGCTAATGTACAGACCAACCCATTTTTCATTTTTGTTTCCCTAGTATTTCAAATAGATACCAGAGAATACGGACAAATTAACTCACTGAATAATAAAGAATTTGCATAGGGGCATAACAAAGAGAAATAGAAAGTTAGATGTTCTTACCCTCCGCCTTTTCTGTGTTTCAAAAAAGGGGGAAAATATCAATTAAGGGGGAGATTTGAACGGGGTGACTAGCTTATTCACAGTACATAGCCTCAGCTTTCAGAGAGGAACTTACAGAGCCATCTTGTAAATGATTATAAGCTAAGTACGCCATAGTACGGGCTTTGGTGTTGTAGGTGAGAGCTCTAATGGTTTTTCCTGTATTTGTTCTATCTCTGACTGGAATGCCAACAAACTTCTTACAGGCGATAACTTTGTTATATCTATTACCCATCGCCATTGCCTTGTCGATATTGGTTTTAGTCTTTTTCGAGAAGTCGTGGTACAGGTTTTCTTGTGAGTAGCGAGCGTTTTGTTTTAAGGCTTTTCGGGCTGGCTCGGTCACTTCTAACGCATCGATAAACGCCTCAATGTCGTCGCGGATACCATCTTTGTTTACATCAGTACCAGTAAGAGAGTCGCTGCGGTCAAGCATGGGTTCAAAACGCTCATATAGAAGCCTAAGTTGATCATCAATTGTTTCTTGTGCCTTTAATTCCGCGACTAGCTCAGGTGTTTTCTCGATGTGAGATATGGCACTCGGTTGCTCCACTGCAGTCTCGTTTGGTTCATTAGATTCTTTACACCCTACAATTAACATCACAGCTAAAGTGCAGACTAACCCATTTTTCATTTTTGTTTCCCCTAGTATTTCAAATAGATACCAGAGAATACGGATAAATTAACTCACTGAATAATAAAGAGTTTGCATAGGGGCATAACAAACAAAAATAGAAAGTTAGATGTTCTTACCCTCCGCCTTTTCTGTGTTTCAAAAAAGGGGGAAAATATCAATTAAGGGGGAGATTTGAACGGGGTGACTAGCTTATTTACAGTACTTAGCCTCAGCTTTCAGAGAGGAACTTACAGAGCCATCTTGTAAATGATTATAAGCTAAGTACGCCATAGTACGGGCTTTGGTGTTGTAAGTGAGCGCCCTGATGGTTCTTCCTGTATTTATATTGTCATCAACATCAATACCAATAAACCTCTTACAAGCGAGAACTTTCTCATATTTATGACTAATCGCTAGTGCCTTTTTTATATTGGAGTTGTTCTTTTCACTCCAGTCGTGATAGAGACTCTCTTGTGCGTAGTGCGCATTTTGTTTTAAGGCTTTTCGGACTGGCTCGGTCACTTCTAACGCATCGATAAACGCCTCAATGTCATCGCGGATACCATCATTGTTTGCATCCGTACCAGTAAGAGAGTCGCTGCGGTCAAGCATGGGTTCAAAACGCTCATAAAGCAGCCTAAGTTGATCATCAACTGTTTCTTGTGCCTTTAATTCCGCGACTAGCTCAGGTGTTTTCTCTATGTGTGATATGACACTCGGTTGTTCCACTGCAGCGTTTGGCTCATTCGATTCTTTGCACCCTACAATTAACATCACTGCTAATGTGCAGACTAACCCATTTTTCATTTTTGTTTCCCTAGTATTTCAAATAGACACCAGAGAATAAGGACAAATTAACTCACTGAATAATAAAGAATTTTAATGACAGCATAAGGAGTGGTGATAGGCAGAATGAATCGTAAGCGAACATGAACCAAGAACAAGAATTGCAAGTACTTATCGAGCAGTTTTAATCACGTTCATTGTCAAAATGACCTGCTCCATCAACACTGGATACCAAGTTAAGTGACTTTCCATACTTTTAGTTATTCATGTTTTGCTAATGTTCTATTTTCCTAAACGCATTTTTGTCCAATAATGAGTTAGCATCCGTTTCCGGATCTAAAAAAGCCTCGCAATGCGAGGCCTTTGGTTTTCTATCTATCAGAAGAGATTGCCGATTTCACGTCTTTGGCTAATGCAACCACAGTGATCACTTGGTGACGAGCCATGGCATTAAAGCTACCAAGCGCCATGAATACCAAGAGTGTGATATTTAGATTTAAAGGTTTCATAGTGTCTCTCTAGTTACTTTAGAGGGAGAGCAGAAAGTGCGCCTCTCAATCAATGTAGTCACTATAAAGTGTGAAGCTTTAGTCGGGTCAAGTAGACCTATAGCAATAACTAAGTTGGGTGAAGAAAACGTCTTTGGTCAACAGCTAATTCGTTGTCCCAAACCATATCACGACTAGTTTAATACTCGATTCAGTAACAACAAAAGGGAACATATAGTAAACCTTAGAAATATTAACTTTATCGTCAGTGGCGGACGCATATTAAAGTGCCATGCTCGACAACTATGAGAAGCAAAGATCAAATAATTTCAGTTGTCTGTCTCATTACCTAACCTAGCAGTTTGACCCTACTAATTTAAGGGAATAGTGTAATCATAAAAGATACAACGACAATATAAGGTTAAGGAGTAACACTTGGCAAATCCAATAATCATTAAAAACAACTTAAAAGTTGGTGACCTTGATGCTGAAACTGATACCAGTCTACTAGAAACGTGTTTTATAGATAAAGGCTATATAAGTCAGTTAATGGACGTGAAAGACCCGCTATCTATAGTATTAGGACGAACTGGCGCAGGTAAAAGCGCTCTGATTTATAAAATATCTCAGTTAGCCGAAAAATCAAAGCAAATAGATCCCAATGATATATCAGTTAGATTTTTAGAGCATTCAGATATAATCCAATTCCTCGATACTTTAGACGTTAACCTAGATCTTTTCTACCGCCTATTATGGCGGCATATCCTTATAGTTGAATTATTGAAGCTTCGATACAATATAAAAATGAAAATGATAACCGCAATTTCTTTGACAGCATTAGCGATTACTTCCGTAGAGACACGGTTAAGAAAAAAGCTATTGAATACTTCAGAGAATGGGGTGACAAGTTTTGGTTAGACACTGACGAACATTTGAAAGTAATTACTCAGAAGCTAGAAAATGATACTAAAGCCAATTTAGGTGCAAAGTACAAAAGCATCTCTTTTAGTGTTAGTGGGGCTGAAAAACTCTCCGACGAACAAAAGACAGAGATAAAACAAAGAGCAAGTCAAGTAGTAAGCAGTCTTCAAATAAAAAAGTTAAATGAGATGTTAGACCTGATCGCTGAACACTCATTCAATGACTCTCAACAAAAGTTTTACCTCGTGATTGACCAACTTGATGAAAGTTGGGCCAATACGCTTACAAGGTGTAAATTCATTAGAGCTTTAATAGAAGAAATAAAGATTTTTAGGAAAATTGAAAACATTAAAATCATTGCTGCAATGCGTAAGGATTTATTAGATTTGGTATTTGATAAAACACGTGGAGCCGGTTTCCAAGAAGAAAAGTATGAATCGTATATATTGCTAATACAGTGGACGCGAGATGAATTAACTGAGTTAGTAGAAAGACGCGTCAAAGAAGTTTTTAAGCGCCAGTACACCAATGAAGAAGTTGCATTCAAAGATATATTCCCATCTGCAACAAAGGGAGGAGGTCAATTAGCGATTGACTTTATTATGGAACGCACACTTTTTCGTCCGAGAGATGCTCTTCAATTTATAAATGAGTGCTTTAAAGTTTCATATGGAAGAGAACGAATTTCTTGGCGATCAATTTATGCAGCCGAAGCTCAGTACTCAGAAAAGCGATTAAAATCACTCAAAGAAGAATGGGGCGAAGTCTACCCTTCATTTGACGAAACGATTGAGATCGTAAGAGGATTACAAACGTCTTTTAAACGGTCCGACCTTTCTGATGCACGACTAGACCATATAATTACGGATCTTTATGACCAACAAACGGATGACCCTTGCGTACTTGCAGCCAAAGAGTACTTTGATAACACGGGAGATATTAAGCAAACAGAGATTTTAAACAAAATTCTAATTTGTCTTTATCGGGTTGGCGCTATTGGAATAAAAATCAGTGCATTAAGCACATTTATGTGGTCTTTCTTTGACCAAAGTACCGTAAGTCGAGGGGAAGTTAGACGAGCCTCTCAAATCAAAGTACACAAAATGCTATATCGCTCATTAGATATCGAAGTAACAGGTTCCGAAAGATTTGAATCGATAGAGTCCGAAGAAGAATATCATTAATGTAACATTTGCCACGAGCTATGGTTGATGTAATGTTTTAACTACTAACGCTTGTGGCTGAATAGCACATATTTATAAAGAATAACCAGAAACACTGAACATAAGTACAATCCAGCACCTAGAAGAACCTTGATTTTAATTTATCAAGAGACCATAAATTTACAATTAAAAGCAACAATTTCCACATTATATTTATCCTAACCATTACAACCGAACAAACTCTGCCTAACAAAGTTATTAATTGAGTAAATTATCATTTATTAGTTATTCATATAGGTTTTTAAATTCATATGATAAGATACTATCTGTCTATATTAATAATAAATTAAGAAAAAACGCGGATGTATCGATTCCTTTTATTCCTCAGTTTCCTACTGTTACCCACAATCCCACAAGCCATCGCAACTCCTAAAGAGTCTTTGACACCACTAGCTGATGCCTACATTGACCAACATGGAATAAAAAACTCAGTTGCTCAACTTTTAGTGACAGGAATCATTGCAGATTACAATAACTTTAGAACTAACAGAAAAACTCAAGAGCTGCTCAACTTAAACGTTGGCGGTATTATGCTCAATGCATACAATCTACCAGCGAAAAGCCTATCTGAAACTGATAGCAGAGATAAAGCCCTCCAGATTATTAGAGACTTTACGGAGTCAGTTAGAGGAATGCACCGTGACGGAAACAATTTGTTGTTTGCTGCTGATTTTGAAAGCTATAGATTTTCATCCATAAGATTTCCTTTAGTTCCCCCACCTAGTGCCATGACAATTACAGCAAACAATTCGACTAAAGTTGCTTATGATGTTGGAAATGATGTTGGAAAACAACTAAAGAGTGTGGGAGTTAACATGCTCCTTGGCCCTGTCTTTGATAAAGATGTCAATACTCAAGGTGTGAGAAACACAACCTTGAGAAATAGAAGCTTTGGTGGCTCTGAAAAAATAATTTCTATCATAGCTTCTGAATTTATCCGAGGAGCTAAAAACCATAATATAGCTGTTATAGCAAAACACTTCCCAGGATATAGGTTTGCTCAAAGTAATCCACATTATACAAATGAAGTCGGAATAAATGCGACTAGTGAAACAATCATCAGCAACTTACTACCTTTTAAAAACACTATAAATATAATTTCAGGAGTAATGACTTCACACCTATATTTAAATAAATCATATAGACCTCTAACCGTAAGCAAAAAAAGCTTACAGACTCTAATTGACAACGAATCACTTAGCCTAATTAGAAATAGAGTCATCATGACCGATGACATATCAAACATGCGCTCTATTAACGACTATAAAAACAAGTCAAAGTTAAACAACGCAAAGCTAGTAATTAGCGCTTTTGAAGCAGGCCATGACATCATCCTAATCAGTCACCTCGAACATCATAGTAACAATAATTTCACAGTGGATGATGTAAAAGAGTCGATCGATGAACTGGCGAGTTATAGTAAAAGTGACCAAGGGTTAAAGAGAATTAAGTCTTCTCTAGAAAAAGTATTATCTATGAAAGAATCAGTATCTAAGCCTATAAAAGCCAATGTTACTGGAAAAGATATAGACGATATTAATAATAGGTTCATGGCAGTTTTAGAAACTGGCACATTAAAGCTAAGCTCTTCCAATGAAACAAATAATTATAATTTTATAGATGATGTTGAGTCATCAAACAAGATATTTATAGTTGGGGAAGAAAAATACTTTCCGGAAATGAAAAATATAATTAGTGAAGATGGACTAATTGAATACAAAACTTTATCTTCATTTAAATCAAAATATTCCAAATCAAAAAGTCAAATATCAAAAATAGGTATGGATATATCCGAATTAGTTAAGGATGGTAACTATCTTGTTTTTCTTGTATCAAACTTAGATTCATT
This sequence comes from Vibrio sp. T3Y01, assembly GCF_013114525.1. Taxonomy (NCBI): domain Bacteria; kingdom Pseudomonadati; phylum Pseudomonadota; class Gammaproteobacteria; order Vibrionales; family Vibrionaceae; genus Vibrio; species Vibrio sp. T3Y01. The sequence continues at coordinate 9,546 of NZ_VTXJ01000014.1, forward strand.
TAATATTTTAGACTCATTACGATTTAATAACATTGATTCCAATCGAGTACTAATTTCCGTACACGGAACAACGATGCCAATCAAAACTGAAACCTTACTACACTTTCAAGTTATCAGTAACTTTGACGATGCACCACACTCCACACGACCACTAGCCCTTATATTAAAAGGGGTCATTGAACCAAGAAAACTTCATAACTCACCAATTGAGATAGGATCAGGAGCTATATTTAAGCTTGATGACAGAAAAAAAATAGCATCAGATATAGATGACGGTCAGTTAGCAAAAGAATTATCTGAAAAAAATTTGGCTACTCAAAAAAACAACATCTTAGTATATGTCTTTATAATTCTATCTTTGATTTTTGTAACATTTATATCTCTTAGTATATTTTCTTGTCATGCAAAAAGCCATGAGGAAACAATTAGCAGGAAAGCTTTTTGGAAGGAAGCAATCGTTAGTAAAAATTACTATAAGCGAAAAGGCTTAGTAGCTCTATTAATAATATGCTCTTTTTCATTACCGATTTTAGCTGCCAGCCCAGGGGATTTTAGCGAATTTGTAACATCATCAGATTATCAAGTACAAACAACTATGGTAAAAAAGCTATTTGATTTTCTAGTATGGTTAGACAAGCAACTTGTTAACCTTATGTCATTCCTCCCTTAAGCCTCAAGTGCAGGTAATATTATTTCAAATAATTACTTAAACCAAGGACCTCGCAATTTTTATGTCTTTGATTTTCTGTCCGTCAGGTGCGATTAGCTGTAAGGTACGGTGGTAAATTTCTCATGAACTTAAATGTGAGTGAATCCAAACCCATATAAGTCTTTATGATTAATTTAATATGACAAGTAGTAGAGTCCCTGTCCTTTACTCAAATAAGATGAAGTTGCAAATTAAACCCTAGCGGCCTTTGACTAAAATTACTTACCATTTATTTGCTATCAAAACAAAAAAAGGCCTCGCAATGCGAGGCCTTTGATTGTCTATCAGAAAAGATTAGTCGCGAAGTGCTGCGCCGAATTTCTCTGAGATTGAAGCTACGATAGCATCTACTGAACCAGCGATGTCTGCATCTTCTAGTGTGCGCTCTACAGACTGTAGAGTCAGTGCGATAGCTAGGCTCTTCTTGCCGTCTTCTACGCCCTTACCTACGTAAACGTCGAACAGTTTAGCGTCTGTTAGGAATTCGCCACCCGCTGCGATACACGCTTCTACGATGTCGCCAGAAGCGACTGCTTCGTCAACAACAACCGCGATATCACGACGGTTTGCAGGGAACTTAGATACTGCTACTGCTTCTGGAAGCACGCGAGTGTTGATAGCTGCCCATTCGATTTCGAATACGATAGTACGGCCGTTAAGACCAAACTTACGCTCTAGTTCTGGGTGAACAGTACCAATGATACCCACTTCTTTACCGTCTACTACGATAGCCGCAGTTTGACCCGGGTGAAGTGCTGGGTGCTTAGCTGCTTTGAAGCTGTAAGCTTTCTCGTTCGCTGTTAGCTCTAGAACGGCTTCTAGGTCGCCTTTCAGGTCGAAGAAATCTACAGTGTTAGTTGCAACGTCCCAGTGCTCTTCGCCACGAGTACCAGAGATAACGCCCGCAAGCATCATTTCTTGGCGCATGCCGTTTTCAGCAGTTGCTTCAGGGATGAAACGTAGGCCAGATTCGAATAGACGAACGCGAGACTGTTGACGCTTCTGGTTGTGAACCACTGTGTTTAGAAGACCTTGGATTAGGCCAAGACGCATTGCTGACATGTCCGCAGAGATTGGGAATGGCAGGATTAGCGGCTCAACACCAGGTACAACAAGTTTTTGCTGTTCTGGTTCTACGAAGCTGTATGTGATTGCTTCGTGGTAGCCACGGTCTACAAGAAGGTCACGAACGCGCTTAAGCGGTTGGTCAGCTTCTTTGTGGTCGTTCATTTTAAGTGCCGCTTTAGGCGCTTGGTTTGGAATGTTATCGTAACCGTAGATACGACCTACTTCTTCAATTAGGTCTTGCTCGATTGCGATATCGAAACGCCAAGATGGAGACGTTGCCGTCCAACCTGCGTCCGTAGTTTCCACTTCACAACCTAGACGAGTTAGGATTTCTACCACGTCTGTAGATGGGATTTCGTGACCTAGTAGGCTGTCTAGCTTAGCGCGACGTAGAGATACTACGTTTGCTTTAGGAAGATCAGCTTCAGATTCGCTGCCGTTTACTGGCGCAACTTCACCACCACAGATTTCAACTAGAAGCTGTGTTGCACGCTCCATAGCAGCTAGCTGAAGTGTTGAATCAACACCACGCTCGAAACGTAGAGAAGAATCTGTGTGTAGGCCGTAAGCACGTGCGCGACCACGGATGTGATCCGGTGCGAAGAATGCTGCTTCTAGAAGAACGTCTGTAGTTTCAGTTGTTACACCAGACTCTTCGCCACCAAAGATACCAGCGATTGCTAGTGCTTTGTTGTGGTCAGCGATAACAAGCGTGTTGCTGTTTAGTTCAGCTTCGTTGCCATCTAGAAGTGTTAGTTTTTCGCCCTGCTCTGCTAGACGAACCACGATGCCACCTTCGATCTTAGCTAGATCAAATGCGTGCATTGGTTGGCCTTGCTCTAGCATCACGTAGTTTGTGATGTCTACAACTGGGTCGATTGAACGGATACCACAACGACGCAGTTTTTCTTGCATCCAGATTGGTGTTTCCGCTTTCACGTTTACGTTCTTAACCACACGGCCAAGGTAACGTGGACAAGCATCAGTTGCTTTAACTTCAACAGATACTGTGTCTTCAATGCTTGTTGCAACAGCTTCAACTGCTGGCTCTGTAACGTCTGCGCGGTTTAGTACGCCAACTTCACGAGCAAGGCCACGGATGCTGAAGCAGTCAGCGCGGTTTGCTGTTAGGTCTACGTCGATAGTTACGTCGTTAAGCTCAAGAAGCTCACGAACGTCCATACCTAGCGTTGTGCCTTCTGGCAGCTCAAGGATGCCGTCAGACTCTACGTCGATACCTAGCTCAGAGAAAGAACAAAGCATGCCGTGCGATGGAACGCCACGTAGTTTTGCTTTCTTGATTTTGAAGTTACCAGGCAGTACTGCGCCAACTGTTGCTACTGCTACAGTTAGGCCAAGACGACAGTTAGATGCACCACATACGATGTCTAACAGCTCTTCTTCGCCGATATCAATTTTAGTTACTTGTAGTTTGTCTGCGTCTGGGTGCTGACCGCACTCAACCACTTTACCTACTTTAACGCCGGTGAATTCACCAGCAACAGGTTCTACATCGTCAACTTCCAAACCAGCCATAGTGATTTGGTGAGCTAGCTCTTCGCTGTTAATTGCAGGTTTAACCCACTCGCGTAGCCAAGATTCACTGAATTTCATAGTTTTGACTGCCCCGGATTACTTGAATTGTTTAAGGAAACGAAGGTCGTTCTCGAAGAACGCACGAAGGTCATTTACGCCGTAACGAAGCATCGTTAGACGCTCTACACCCATACCGAATGCAAAACCAGAGTATTTCTCAGGGTCGATGCCAACAGAGCGAAGTACGTTAGGGTGAACCATGCCACAGCCTAGAACTTCTAGCCATTTGCCATCTTTACGTTTCACGTCAACTTCAGCTGAAGGCTCTGTGAACGGGAAGAATGAAGGACGGAAACGCACTTCAACTTCTTCTTCAAAGAAGTTACAAAGGAAATCGTTAAGAATGCCTTTAAGTTGTGCGAAGTTTACGTTCTCATCAACTAACATACCTTCCACTTGGTGGAACATTGGCGTGTGAGTTTGATCGTAGTCGTTACGGTAAACACGACCCGGAGCAATGAAGCGGAATGGCGGTTTGCCGTTTTCCATCGTACGGATTTGAACACCAGAAGTGTGCGTACGTAGCATTAGATCAGGGTTGAAGAAGAAAGTATCGTGATCAGTACGAGCTGGGTGATCGTCTGCGATGTTTAGTGCATCAAAGTTGTGGAATGCATCTTCGATCTCAGGGCCAGACTCAGTGTTAAAACCAAGCTCACCAAAGAACTGTTCGATACGCTCAACTGTGCGAGTAACTGGGTGAAGACCACCGTTCTCAATGCGACGACCTGGTAGGCTCACATCGATAGTTTCTTCAGCTAGTTTCGCTTCAAGCTCTGCACGTTGTAGTGCGTCTTTGCGAGCTGCGATCGCTTGTTGAACAGCACCTTTCGCTTTGTTGATCTCTTGACCAGCAGTGCGACGCTCTTCAGGTGGAAGTTTACCTAGGCTTTGTAGTTGAAGAGTTAGTTCACCCTTCTTACCTAAATACTGAACTCGCACTTCATCAAGTGCGACTAACGAATCTGCTGTATCAATAGCAGTCGTTGCATTAGCAATGATCTCTTCTAGATGTTGCATCATTTCCTCATCTACCAGTTGGTAGTGTCCGTATCGGATGATTAGTTTTTTTAGATAGCTACACATAGTAATCAAACACGCAACCAATGCCAAATTGAATCGCCAAAAGAACAAGTTATTGCCTAAAAACACGGCAAATTTAACAGGATATTAATGAGGAGGAAGAAGAAGTGGCACAAATACGGGTGCCACTTGTTTATTTTGAAGTGGATAGCGCTTAAAAACTAAAGCGAGTTAGGTTTTAGATTTAAAGCTGCTAGGTTCTAGACTTGAAGTGAGTAGCGATCAAAGACTAAAGCGAAAGGTGCTCTCGTTCTCAAGTAAACCGAGCTCTAAATCTGAATCGAACAAACGCTGTTTTTACCTGCGTTTTTCGCTAAATAGACGGAGTCATCGGCGGCTTTAATCAAATCGTTCATTGAGCTGAATTCTTCGGTTATTTCAGCGACACCGACACTAATACTGCCAATCCAAACTTGATGACTGGTTTCAACCTCTAATTCAGACACTTTCTGTCGAGCGGTTTCCGCGATGTACATCCCACCTTTAAGGTCGGTGTCAGGGCAAATAACCAAGAACTCATCGCCACCTAACCGGCAAACAATATCATCATTACGGAACGTATTTTTCAGCTCACGGGAGAGGGTTTTTAGCACCAAGTCGCCTGCATCATGGCCGCAGGTGTCATTAATGCGCTTGAAGTGGTCGGCATCAATCATAATGCACACTAAAGGTATGCCCAGTTCTTTGGAGTCTTGCCAATGCAGCGCTAACTGTTTAAAAGCACTACGACGGTTATGCAAATTAGTAAGCGAGTCGGTTAATGCCAGCTCTTCAAGTCTCTTGTTCGCTCGTTTTAATTCTGCCGTACGTTCCTCGACTTTATCTTCAAGTACCTGATTGAAGCGTAGCAACTGCTTGTTGCGTTCAGAGACTTGTTCAAATAAGCCGTTAAGCGCTGCTAACAAAGGAACAGTCGAAGTGTCTTGCTGCTTTTCTTCCGCTTCAAAGGCTTGCAGAGGTGTCGCCCCCTCTTCTATGGCGGTCATTTGTCGCGCCATGTTTTGGTCGATACCGAGGATGTGGTAAGCAAGCCAGTGGATCAAGAAATCAAGTAACTGCCGTGCTGACGACTGATCTTCTTCCATGATGAAAGCTTGCATACTGTAGATATCTTGCATAAATACACGATGCACTTTGATGTGCTCTTCAATGTGTCGCTCATACACACCGCAATCTCTCATCAAAGATTCTTCTTCTTTAAAGTGAAATTCGGCATAGCGTGTGAGATCGAGTAAAGCGACGTTAATGTCGTCGATAGAGATAGTATTCTCTGACAACAGGTTTCCGTAGTGGTTGATAAAACCAACAAGATATTGATGCTGTTCATCTACAACACCAATGCCTGTTTCAAAGTTTTTATCCCAATTAAATGAATTCATAAATCCCTTAAGGCCGATACCACCAGCACGATTTACATGCATATTCGGAGGTTATAGATATTCGAAAAAATATAACCATCTTACCTGTGGGTCTATTAGATTGTTTGATTCATTTTATAAAAAGAAGATATTGAACACTCTAAATATAACTCATCTTAAATTTGAGACGCCCCTCTTAACAAGAACGTCTCATGAAGCTAACACTAGAAATAATATTCCAACGCCATCTCAACAAAGTCATCCTTGCGTGCGAAGAACAACAAGTCCTCTGGGGTTTCGTTCTCAAACAACCAAGCATTCAGTCGCCACTTAAGGTTGTTGTTGATGCGACTTGAAGCTTCTAGCTTGGCGCTGTAGACATCGCTGTTATCCAAGTCTTGAGTGATGCCAGTCAGCACTTCGGTGCCGTCTTCATCGTTCAAGGCGAAACGCGTACCAAGGAACACGTCGTTTTGGCCGATGGTTTGCGCGTTATTGCCTCGGCTGTCATACAGGTATTCAGCGATGAAGCCGATGTCCCAGTATGATTCAAGCGCCCCAACCCAAGTGTATTCAAAGCCCGTTGCTACGCCGGTGTGGTTGTCGTAACTGTCGCGATAAATGCTTTCCAGCTTCCATAACCAGTCACCAATAATGCCTTGCACGTCTAGCCCGAAGTGCTGCATTTGCGCGTAGTATGGCTTTAGCTGATTGCCTTGCACACGGTAATAAGGGTCGCGGTTTGTGCCGCCTAAGTAACTTAAACCGACATCCCAATCACCGTACATTTGGCTATAGCGCAACGCGACATCCACATGCTTTTCTTCTCGTGAAGATTCGTAAAGCGCATCGTCCGATACTGGCACGGTTGGCCTTAATCGACCGTCTTCGCCTGCGAAGGTACGCTCACGAAAATACGGCAGTAACATGGCGTCGATGATGCCCCACTCTTTTATCGAGGTGAAGTGCACCATAGGCTGACCTAACTTGGATTCGCCATCGACCGATTCAATGGCATCGGTCTGGTTTACCACATCCACTAAATGCGCCGATTCGGTTACACCCCAAAATACCTTTCCAACACCCGCCCGCAGTTCGTAGTCGTCCCAGTAAGTGAGATACAAGGCTTCACGAATATCACCATGAGTTCGTTCATCGTCTTCGCTGTCTAGACGATAAAACGGGGTAAAGGTAAAGCTGCCGTTGCCCTCTTGTTGTTCCCAATAAAACTCTGGTTGTAACACCAGTGAGCTTTGTCCTTTGTCTTGCCCTGGCAAGCCGTCATTAAAGAACTGCCTGTGTTCAAGGTTAACCTGCCCTGCTAGCTCCGGGGTGACCTGTTCTACGAACTCAGAGCTAAAGCCTGCCGCAACACATGGCAACGACACTTGCATGAGCCCAACTGTCGCTGCCAAGGTTAAGGATAATTGGGTTCCTGTTGCCACAATCCTTTTCATATTCCTGCCTTATTTCGCACGTTTTAGTGTGTTCTTTTGGAAATCCTTGTCTTTAAGACCGGTCTGGAAGGCTAAATCTGTCGTGGTTAATACGGTGCTTTTGCCTGTTTGATGGTTTTGCATCGACATGGTGTGTGCGCGCCAGTATTGGTTTAGGTACTGTTTGTAATCTTGGAACGATAGGGTCTTAAGCAGTGCGCCTTTGCGGTCGTAAAACTCGACTTTCATTGGGCGGTAATGCTGTTGGTCTAGCCATACTTTCTGCATGGTGTAGCCAGAGTTTTTATCGGTCGGTACTTGCTCTAAAACAAAGGTATCTACCCCTTCCAGTTTTGCATCTTCAATGTGGTTGAAAGTGTACTTTTCTAGCTCGAACGAGCTTAAATCTTCATACGCAAATTCACTGCCCATAAACGGGCCCGATTTGTTGCGTGAAGAAATGCGTTTTACACGTTTTAATGCAGGCAGATACAACCACTGGTCATCGGACTTAGTGATGTGAGAATGGTTTAGGAAGGCCGTGCCTTTTACGTCGCGCGGTTCATCAAAAATGGTTAAGCCTTTATCGCCATCGTTATCCACTTCTAATGATTTCAATCGCATCAGGCGTGTGCTGCTTTCACCTTGTTTGTTGCGAAGTAGCATTTCCATGGTTGCGACAGAGTCGCCCCACCCGACATCGACCGCTTTACGTTGCTCGGCAATTTCTAAGCCTTTCGCTGGGTCTGCTAATGCTGGGAAAGCGGCGAATGTGCTGATGCTTAACGTGCTCACAGCAAATAATGTAGTAACGAATGTTTGTTTAACGCTTTTCATAAATATCTCCTTGAGTCAGCCCACCGCAGCAGGCTGACGTTTCCTTATTTGGTCGATGTAGTCAGTTCGGCTGTCGAGCTAAGCTGTGACTTGGTGTCAGGCTTTGATTCGTGCTGAGTGTTAACTGAATAATGGGTCTGCTTGTCGAAGATCATCAGTAAGCTTGGTAACAAGATGAAGTCGACCACCAGCGCAATGAAAATCACAATCGCGCTGAGTAAGCCCATGTCCGAGTTGAGTCTGAAGCTCGACATCGCCAGTACAGAGAAACCAGCTACAAGTACCACTGTGGTGATCCACAATGCGCGTCCCACCGTGTGAAAGGCGTATCGAACCGCTTCTTCTGCTGATTTGCCTTCGATTCTTGCGCGCTGGTATTTGCTTAAGAAGTGCACCGCATCATCAACCACGATACCCAGAGTGAGCGTCACCACCACTGACAAACCAAGGTTGATTTCACCAGAGATAAGCGCCCATAAACCAAAGCCAATAATTGCAGGTGCAATGTTTGGCACTAGGCTGATCATGCCCAAGCGAACTGAGCGCAACGCAAAGATCATCAAGCCAGAGATAAGTACTAAGGTGATAGGAAGAGTCGAGAGCATGCTCGCCATGTTGGTTTCGCCAATGTGAGCAAACATCAGTGATGGGCTCGACGCGACCACTTCATACTGAGGTGCATTGGCTGCAAACCATGAGTAAATGCGCTCTTCGAGTTCGACTAGCTCAACGCTGCCGAGGTTATCGACGGTAAGTACCATTTTGATCGATGACTTATCGACGTTGATCTGGTTGTTCAAGTCCAAGCCATACGGCAAAGACATTTCGTAAAGCAGCAGATATTGCGCGGCAAGTTCACGGTTAAGCGGTAGCTTGTAGTAGCTGTCATCGTCGCCATGCATGTTCTTGTTCAAACGCATGTAAACATCAGAAAGCGTTGCCACGTGGTCGGTCTCTGGTTGAACGCGTAGCCATTCAGTAAAGTCACCAATCGCTTGCAAAAACACAGGATCAGCAATCGCTTGAGACTCATTGGTCTTAACAGCAATGCTGATGGTGGTCATGCCGCTTACGGTCTCTTCCATAAAGTCGGCGGCTTGTCTGAATTCGCTTGAGGTATCGAAATACTTCACCGATTCATCGTTCACTTTGTTGAGTGGAATTAACGCCGCAGCGCCAACAATCACCAGAGTTGAAATCGGCAGCAGTGCTTTACGGTTGGTGACGACAAAATCCCCCAGCTTATCCATGAAGGTGATTTTGTCTGCCGCTTCAGGATTGGCAGAAAGACGTTTAACTGGCAGCAGTTTTAGCAGTGCAGGCAACATAGTCACAGACAGGAAGCACGCGATAAGTACGCCTAGTGCCGACAAGTTACCGAAATCACGTAGCACCGGAGAGTCCGACATGTTCATCATCAAGAAACCTATCGCAGTGGTTACTGAGGTGATCAGAATCGGCATCGCATTGAGCTTGATGCTGTATTGAATGGCTTGTGCTTTCTCCATCCCGCGTTGCATCGCTTGTCTCATGGTCACAATCACGTGAACACAATCAGCCACCGCCAAAGTTAAAACCAAAGTTGGAACATTCACGGTTGCGGTGCTCAAGAACATCCCTGCCCAACCAGATAAGCCCATGGTGGCAACAATTGAAGAGATGATCACAATAAGTGTCGCCACCACACTAAAGAACGAGCGCAGCATAAAGGTCAGGAATACCAGTACCACCAACAGCATTAAGGGAACCAGCGTTGAGCTGTCTTCTTGAGCTGAAGTCATAAACGCATTGTTCATGGCAATGATGCCCGCTTTATGGAACTCGACATTAGGGTACTGAGCTTGGTACTTGCCGATCATGGCATTGATTGCCGCGATCACTTCTTGCACTTCCGCGGTTTTGTCCACTTCTGGCAGCTGCACGGTTACGTTAACAATCGTTACATCGCCAGAGGCCGACACCAAAGCATTCTTAAGCAACGGTTCGTTGAGGGCGATCTGTTTTACTTTGGCGATGCGCTCTGGTGTGTGCTCGTACTCTTCATACAGCAAGTCTTCTACCAAGAGGTCATCTTCAATGGCTTCGGTGTGCTGATAATTAGCTAGGGAATCGACACGGCTTGAATACGGGATCTGCCACGCATCGACCGTGAGGTTTTGAATCAGGGTGAGAGTTTCAGGGGTGAAGACATTGCCATCTTCAGGGGCGACAACAATCGCAAGGTTGTCGGTTTTTGCAAAGGTGGTTTGAATCTCATCGAACGCCATCAACTGCTTGTTGGTGCCTTCGAAGAAGATGTTGTAGTCCCCTCTAAAGTAGAGGTTCTTAGCCCCTAATGCAGAGAGAATGATGATTGAAAACACCACCAGCAGAACGATAAACGAACGCTTGGTCGGTATTGAGTGCCAACTATTTAGATCTGTGTTTGCGCTATCGGCATTAGGGTTATCTCGGTTTTGCTGATCGAACGTGGGCTTCTGGCTGTCATGTTTCATCACAGTCTCCATTTGTGACGATTCGTCATATATGTGTCATAAAAAGCCAGCCGAAGCTGACAAAAGACACAATGCTTAGTCAAATACTCAAGAAAACAGCAACCACAGTCGTTAGTCTCAAGTTTGTGACGAATCGTCAAAAATGGTTATTAATAAACCCACATCTGTGGGCTTAATGAAAGCTATCGACCTACAGACTCTAAGTAAGCGATCTCTTCACTGAACAGTTCTTGTTCTACACGACGCCAAGTTTTGCGGTAATCCCAATCGCTAGAAAGGGGCTGCCAATTGAGGCCGTCTAGAATCATGTTCGCGTTGTGTAATACTGAATACGGGTCTTGTAACCGCTTAATACAATGACTGTTTGATGCATTCTGTGACAAGGCATTTGAACCAAATGCAATTGACCAGTTAGCAAAAACGATGGCATCAGAACCAACGCCAGAAGAGAACTTTAGGTCACCCGCTTCTACCGCTTGGTTAACCATAGAGTCGCATTGTTCAATCACCAACTCTTCCAGTTCATTCATCTCGGCGACGCGTGCACTAGACGCTTTCTCTAGAACCCACGGGCTTTTAGCCATGATCGCACAGGTTGATAATACCGGTTCCATGCGAGCATAAATTCGGTAAGCAACGTGCAGTGCGACAATTTTTTCACGTGTGTTGCCTTCAAACTCTCCAGAGCGAGCAAACATCATTGCTTCTGTCTTAAGAGAGTGAATACATAACGCTAAAACGACGTCTTCTTTGCTGCAAAAGTGATTGTAGATTGTCCCTTTAGAATAAGAGCTCGCTGCCGTTAGCTTGTCCATCGTTAGGTTTCCGAACCCTTGTTCTCGAACCAGATCTTTCGCCAACAACATCAACTCTACTTCTCGGTCTGCAATAGACTGCTGCTTTTTAGACAACACGCCTTTGCAACCAAAGATACCTTGTTTATCGCCTTTACAACCAAAGCCAAACATAATTTCTCAGTCCGTATTTGAGCTTAGCCATTATCTAAGCTTAGCCAGTATTAAAAACACTCCTATCCAATATATTAACACGAATAGTAAATTCATGTAGTTAACCATTTTGTGACGCTTCGTCATTTCTGACTTATCGTCATAATAGCTCATTTATTGATCATATCAAGATGTTTTATAAATTAAATATGATTTATGAATAGATAGGTAAATTATCAATAGCCGGCTTGGTGACATTAAAAAGCCAGCGACTGTCCAAGTCACTGGCTTGCGGGTTCCATACTGATTGAATGTCACTCAACAATCGGACCTAGCAATCAGACTTTTACCAACTCTTATTACGAGCGCTTGTTACTAGTGCTCGTTACTAATTCTGTTACAACAGGGCTTTACCATTTTCGCCCTGGGCGTACAGCGCCAAACTAATGGTCTTCAACGCTTCGGTTTCAGTTTCACTGACGGTTAACGACGACACGCTACTGTCATTCAAACGGTTCAACATCTGTCTAACTATCATCAACTGTGGTCTCACGCTCGGAATGCGAGTGTCGATAAACTGAAACCAATCCGGGTTCATGTGGTGCTTTACTTTGTCCAACACATCTTTGTTAACGATGGTGAAGGTTTTTGCCCCCTCTTTAGCGTCGCGCAGAATGTCATAAATAACATGTTCTTTCTCTTTGGCGACCAACATGCCTGAGATGTTGAGTTGTAACTCTCCGATGATGCCATTTTTCATCTTTAAGAAGAATTTGATGTCCTTATAACCCGAGCCTTGCGCTTTTTTATTGAACTGGCTTAACCCGGATAGTTTTGAGCCCAGACCATAACGATCTTTCAAGGCTGACTGATAATGCTGGAGATCTTTGAACTCTTTGGTTCTGGATATGAATACCTTTGCCGCCGACATCGCTCGTACACTATCGAACTCTATCGTCATACGTGCGCAATCTTTTAGGTCTCCGATATCATCTAGAGGATTACGGTTGGTAATTTTATCCAATGCACCATTGAAGCTTTTAATGCCGCCATACGCGCCCGGGGGAACCGAGAGCTTGCCATTGAACAGAGAAACAACGTGTTTAGAGAACTCTTTCAGCTCTTCTTGTGCTTGGATGATCTCGCGATACATCATGAACAGTTGTTTGCGTTTAAGGTGTGCATTCGCCAGTTGGTTCTTGGCTTTAAAGCTCGCCCCTTTCGACATGATCTTGGAGGTGCCATTGGGTGAGGTAACCACATTGCCCTGCATCTCTTCGCTAAGGTAAGTTTTGAAGGCATTGTCGTCGGTTAAAATCGAATACATCAACTGGGCGACTTTGCCCTGCTCTGTATTCCGAAAGGATTGGCCTTGTAGGCTAGCTTTCAATTCCGCTAAGGCTTGTTGATAGGCTTTGTTGTTGACCAAACGAAAACCTTGAGACATATGAGTCGATTTCTCGATATGCTTGAGAACTTCTGGCTTGCGCTTTTTGATTTCTTCTTTCTTCAATTCCCACTCTGTTTTGGTAAACGAGGTGCCGTTTTCCGGCATCATGGTGAATTCCACACTGGTTGGCATACAGTCTCCTTCTGTCGTGTCCATCCTTGAGTTGATTGTTCGTTTGTAGGCTAGCTTGGCGATTAAGCGTAAACGATTGAGCAAACTGGGTGTGTTGTTTTAACAAGAATCCCTAAACGTACTCATTTGAACATAGCAATTGTGCGAGCGCGCTACGAAAAAATTGGCGAGTCATGCTGCCTTTATGGGGCAAACCTCTCCTTATGGTTAATATTTGTCTCACTGATGTGGTTTTCTGCTAAGTTGCTATAAATTCGGTATGGGGTGACTTACAATAGAGTCAACGACCTACCTTTTTTGAGAACACGATATTGAGCGCCAAATATTCTTATTTAGCTTGGCAAGTGAATACTTCTAGCCCAGCAGAAAAGCTTGTTTTATTGATGCTTGCAGACGGTGCGGATGAATCCGGTTACACCAATGTGTGTCTGCAATCGGCAAGTCAGCTTTGTGCTCTCTCTACGTTTGGTTTAGCCGACTGCCTTAAGTGCCTAGTCGACCAAGGTATTCTCGATAAGGTAAAAGTAGACTATCGAGATCAAAAAGAGATCCACGTATTCAAACTGCTCATTGAACAAGAGCAAGCTGCGGCGCCCGTTGAGGCTCAACCGGTCAATAGTATTCCGGTCTACTCTACGGCACCTGCACCTGCACCTGCACCTGCACCTGCACCTGCACCTGCACCTGCACCTGCACCTAAGTTTCAGCCTGCTCCGGCGCCAATGCAAAACATGCAGCATGCCCCTCGTCCACAAAGCCGAGGCTCAATGACCAGCAACACGGTTTCCACTCATGATTTGGATGAAGAGATCATTCCAACATGGGCAGAACGTGCGTTTAAATTCTCCGGCCTTGCTGGTGACCATAGCTTAATATGGAAAAAATTTGTCCTCTGGTATAAAGCCAAAGCCAATGAACTCATGCCAATCTCTCGCATCGAATCTAAGTTGCAGTACTGGTTAGTTAACGAGAAGCAAAATGAAAGACAACAACAGCAGAAGACCTCTCAATATTCAGGAAATGCAGGACAAGCTCAAGGAAATGGGTATCGACAAAAGCTTAGCCCATCTGAACGCTTCAGGCAGCAGCTCATTCAAAAAGGCAAAAAGCCAACCTTCTGATCCTGCACCTGCAGTCGTTCCAGAAGTTTTACCGGCAGCTTCGTCGCTATCAGAACCTGTTGTTGAATCAGACACTGGCTCAAATCAACAAGTACCTGTCGTAGACCAAGATCCTGCAGAACTAGAACTGACGGATTGGTGTATCCATGTGTTCGGCTCTTTCTTGAGCGTGTACGAGACTCAGTGGGAATACCAATACGGTAGTGAACCAAGCGGTAAGTTCATTGAGTTTGCTAACTCTGTCGATTCTGACGGGCTTAACCGCGTGCTCATGCACTGTCATGAACGTATTCAGCTTGGCAACAGCTGGCCACCGCAAATGGGTGAGCTTTGGATTCTGAAAGACTCTCTAACAGAAGAAGAGCTGTTGGATAGCCGCATTCGAGTATTGTCTCGCACCGCTGCGAACAAGATTGAGAAATGGCTTATTCAAAACAAGCTGTATGACTTAAAACGCACTGCGGAAAACAAGCTTGATGGCCTGTTTAAGAAGTACTACTTGGAAGCGAAGCGTTTAGACGAGAAAGGCATGCTTGAAACGGAATTACCACAATTCCTACTTGCCGCTAACTCAGTGAAGAACTTGAACGATTTGAAGCGTGAAGAGTACGAAAGCAAACACGGTAAAGCGCTGAATCCAAGAATCCAACAGATTCTCAACAGCAAGAAATAGCCACTCGCTTTCTAATGTGAAAAACACAGTGAGCAGATACAAAAATGCCAGCAATTAAGCTGGCATTTTTTATGAATTCTTACGAACTCTTTAGCGACTAAACAACCGTTATTTACGATCGCCTTACTGAGTAGTTACAGTAGGTGGATAGTTGCGTTTAGAGAGAAAACGCCTGCGTCGTCATCTTTCATTTTGAAGTTTTGGTAGCTAGCGCCTACAGATAGTGGACCGAAGATGAAGTATTCAGCGCCTACAGCGTACATGATATCAACGTCGTCTTGCTTGAAGCTATCGCCTTTCACTTCGTAAGAGTGAAGACCACCCTTCGCGTATACGTGAAGAGGACCGAAATCGATGCTTGGTTTGATTGCTAGGTAAGCTGTGCTTACGTCAACGTTTTGTGCAGCACGGTTGCCGTAGCTAACGTTGTCGAAAGAACCTAGATCCCAGTAACCCGCTTCAACACCGATAAGTGGCAGGATACCTGTACCCACGTGGATGCCCACTGCGTTTTCATCTTCGCCTGCGAATGAGTTTTGACCACCCATTACGCCGCCGTACAACCAAGAATCAGCCATTGCTGTTGAAGATGCACCTAGCAGTGCTAGTGCCAATAACGTTTTTTTCATATTCGACCTTTTTCGTCCTAGTGGCAGGCCTTGAGCGGTAATAAATTGCCACCAAGTCGCCCTGTATGTAATAACTATTCAATTAGTAATGCAATAAGCAAGATTTATACCCAAACCTTGCCATTGCGTCTAGCATTATTCCTTTAGCAAGCATCGATTGCGTTTTTAACACGCTTATCTGACACTGGATAAGGCGTACCGAGTTGCTGTGCGAAGAAGCTTACACGAAGCTCTTCAATCATCCAACGCACCTCTTTTACGTTTTCTGGAACCGCGATCCCTTTTGGAATTTTATTCAGCAGCTCTTTGTAATCATTCATTACTGACTCAACTTTGATCATATGCAAACGATCTTTGTTAGGGTCAATTGGCAGCTTCTCCATGCGGCGTTCGATTGCCTTCATATAGCGTAGGATATCTGGCAAGCGTTTCCATCCACATTCTGTGGCAAAACCCTTAAAAATCAAACCTTCTACCTGAGCTTTTATGTCAGAAAGTGCAAATGCCATAGAAAGATCCACACGCCCTTTCAGCTTCTTGCTGATGCTGAATGCCGTAGTAAGGATGGTTTCTACCTGTTGAGCAATCTCAACCACGGTATCACCCAACTCTGCACGTACGTGTTCTTTCAGTGCTTCAAACTGCTCTGGTTCCCAAACCAAACCGCCCTTCTCTTCGATCAGCTTATCAATACCACAAGCGATACAGTCATCGATAAGATCGAGAACCTTGCCGTATGGGTTGAAGTACAAGCCAAGTTTCGATTTATTCGGTAAGTTCGAGTGCAAGTATTTGATTGGCGACGGCACGTTCAACAAGATCAAACGACGCTGACCCGATTTCATTGCTGAGATCTGCTCTTGTTCCGTCTCGAACAGTTTGATCTCTACGCTGTCTTTGGTATCCACCAACGCTGGGAAGGCTTTTACATCGTAGCCACCACGTTTCTGTTGGTAGACTTTTGGTAACTCACCAAAGCTCCACGTATGCAGGTTTTGCTGCTCGATATCGTCATCCGCAACTTTAGAAAGCGTTTCTTGAACTTTGTCTTTCAGGCTCTCTTTCAGTTCATGTAAGTCTTTGTGTTCTTTCAACTTACGTTTGCGATGATCCACCGCACGGAATGTTACCTTTAAGTGCTCTGGAATCTGGTCTAACTTCCAGTCATCTCGTACCACTTCAACACCCGTCATGCGGCGTAGCTCTTTTTCAAGAGAGTCCAGTAACGGCGCTTCAAGTGGTGTCACACGAGCCAAGAACGCATCCGCGTAGTTTGGCGCAGGTACAAAGTTACGTCGTAACGTCTTTGGTAGTGACTTGATTAAGCTAACCACCAATTCTTGACGTAGGCCTGGGATCTGCCAATCAAAACCGTTCTGGTCGATTTGGTTCAAGATAGGCAGCGGAATGTGCACCGTTACACCATCGTTGTCATCGCCCGGCTCAAACTGATAGCTCAGTTTTAACTTCAGGCCATTTTGGTGCCAGAAGTTCGGGTAATCTAAATCGGTAACGTGGCTTGCATCACCGCGGAACAGCATCGATTTCTCGAAGTTAAGTAGCTCTGGAGTCTCTTTGCTGGTTTTCTTCCACCAAGTATCAAAGTGACGGCCTGAAACCACCTCTTCGCCTACGCGCTGGTCGTAGAATTCAAACAGCTCGTCATCATCGATCAAGATGTCACGACGACGTGATTTGTGCTCTAGCTCTTCCACTTCTTGTAGAAGTTTGCGGTTCTGTTTGAAGAACGCGTGTTTGGTTTCCCACTCACCTTCAACCAGTGCGCTGCGTACAAACAACTCACGACTGATGGTTGGGTCAATCGCGCCATAGTTCACTAGGCGTTTAGGAACAATCGGGATTCCGTAAAGCATCACTTTTTCGTGTGCCATTACCGCCGCTTGTTTCTTCGACCAGTGTGGTTCGCTGTAGCTGCGCTTGATTAGGTGCTTCGCTAACGGTTCAATCCACTCAGGCTGAATTTTAGCAATCACACGACCCCAAAGTTTTGAGGTCTCCACCAGCTCAGCAGACATAATCCATTTAGGCTGCTTCTTAAATAGGCCAGACGCAGGGAAGATATGGAAGCGTGCATTACGCGCACCTTGGTATTCATTCTTCTCTTGGTCTTTCATACCAATATGAGAAAGCAATCCTGAAAGTAGCGACTGGTGAATACCATCGTAACTGCCCGGCTCATCGTTGAGCTTGGTGTCCAATTCACGCATTGCTTGGTGAATTTGGAAGTACACATCTTGCCACTCACGAATGCGCAGGTAGTTCAGGTAATCTTGCTTACACTGTTTACGGAACTGGTTACTCGACAACGCTTTTTGCTGCTTCTTGATGTAGTCCCATAGGTTCACAAAGGTGATGAAGTCTGAGTCTTTGTCGAAGAAACGCTTGTGCTTGTCGTCAGACGATTGCTGTTTGTCTGATGGACGCTCACGCGGGTCCTGGATTGAAAGTGCAGACGCAATAACCATCACTTCGTGTAGACAGCGGTTGTTTGGCGCTTCGATAACCATGCGCGCTAAACGCGGGTCGATCGGTAGCTTAGACAGCTTACGACCAATTGCCGTTAGCTTCTTAGTATCGTCGCCTTGGTTCTTGTTCTTATTGCTCGGTTTGCCCGAAGCAATCGCACCTAGCTCTTCGAGCAGTCTTACACCATCTTGAATGTTGCGCTTATCTGGCGCTTCAACGAATGGGAAAGCTTGAATATCGCCCAAGCCTAGTGCTGTCATCTGAAGGATTACAGACGCTAGGTTGGTACGCAGGATCTCAGGATCGGTAAACTCTGGGCGTGACTCGAAATCTTCTTCAGAGTACAAGCGAATACAGATACCTTCAGCAACACGACCACAACGACCTTTACGCTGGTTCGCACTCGCTTGAGAAATCGGCTCAATCGGTAGACGTTGTACTTTGGTGCGGTAGCTATAGCGGCTAATGCGCGCTGTACCTGGGTCGATTACGTACTTGATGCCCGGAACGGTTAGCGAAGTTTCTGCCACGTTGGTTGCCAGCACGATACGTCGACCAGTATGAGATTGGAAGATACGGTTCTGCTCACCTGCCGAAAGGCGCGCGTACAACGGTACAATCTCGGTATCACGCAGATTACGCTTGCTTAGTGCGTCCGCAGTATCACGAATTTCACGCTCACCATTCATGAAGATCAGGATGTCGCCTAAGCCTTCATCACATAGCTCATCAACCGCTTCGAAGATACCTTCCATTTGGTCACGATCAGAATCGCTGTCGTCACCACCTAATGGACGGTAGCGCGTATCTACAGGGTAAGTACGGCCCGACACTTCAATGATTGGTGCATTGTCGAAGTGCTTAGAGAAACGCTCAGGGTCGATGGTTGCCGACGTGATGATCACTTTTAGATCAGGACGCTTTGGTAGCAACTCTTTCAGGTAACCCATGATGAAATCGATGTTCAGGCTGCGTTCGTGCGCTTCATCGATAATGATGGTGTCGTACTGGTTTAAGAAACGGTCGTGTTGAATCTCCGCCAGTAGAATACCGTCGGTCATCAGTTTGATTTGTGTGTTGTCAGAAATCTGGTCGTTGAATCGAACCTTATAACCAACAAATTCACCCAACTGGGTTTCCATCTCTTCGGCAATACGGTTCGCAACCGAACGCGCAGCCAGACGACGCGGCTGAGTATGACCAATTAGGCCAAAGCGACCACGGCCAAGCTCAGAACAGATCTTAGGAAGCTGAGTGGTTTTACCCGAGCCCGTTTCACCCGCCACGATAACCACTTGGTTTTCTTCAATGGCTTTCGCAATATCATCGCGCTTTTGGCTAACAGGGAGAATTTCTGGGTATTCAATGGTTGGTTTTTGCGCAGCACGCTGGGTTGCCGTCATCATCGATTGGGCAATGTCTAATGCGATTTCATCGAAAACAGCATGCTTGGATTTTTCGTTCTTAATACGGCTTGCACCAGAAATACGCTTACTTAGACGGAAGCGGTCGCGCATCATGCACTCATTTAAGGCCTTACGAAGAGAGGCTGGGCTATTTTGAGATGCGCTAGCTTTAGGTGCTTGTTGTTTGTTGTTTTGCTTTTTTTGATTAGCTTGATCAGCAGCAGAGTCCGATGTCGCGTTGGTATTCGCTACATGGTTATTTTTATCTGCTTTTTCCGGAGACGAAGTCACAGCGTGTCCTATTCTTTCTCTTATATAAACTCGCGCGATTGTAGCATAAAGGAAAGGAACGAGTTAACACAAAGCAAGGAATATTAGCTGCCTAAGCGCCTGCTGAAACAAGGGATAATGCAAACTAACGTGTTCAATTGTTATACTAAAACTGAAGCTGATTATTGGTAGGCAATCGATGATTCGATTAAAAAATGTTGGCTTAGATTGCCCAAGCCAACAATAGGTGGAAACACGTTATCGGTAGAGACTCTGAATTTAATAAGAGCCTCACAGTTCTCGCGTTTAATATTCCAGATTAACTTCGTCTTTTAATAGCACGGACTTATCGACCGGCTTCATTAGGTAATTCATTACGGTGATCGAAACCAGCAGAGCAGCGTAAGCCAAATAGGTATTTTCAGCCGTCCCCGCTACGGAAGCGAGTATTCCTCCGAAGAACCCTGACACACCCCATGCTGAATAGAGTATTCCAAAGTTGGTTCCATACGTCTTCA
Source organism: Vibrio sp. T3Y01 (assembly GCF_013114525.1). NCBI lineage: Bacteria > Pseudomonadati > Pseudomonadota > Gammaproteobacteria > Vibrionales > Vibrionaceae > Vibrio > Vibrio sp. T3Y01. Next base: position 29,761 of record NZ_VTXJ01000014.1, read on the forward strand.
GACCATAATCCACCGCTGTTACTGGAGGGAAAACACCAAATAACGCACCATAAGACATGGCGCCTGCGGAGATACCGATCATGAGAGGAATGGTCGTTTCAATGGTTGTAAAAAAGACCATATTGACCGCTTGCAACATAAATATTAAGCCCAGTGTATGAACACGCCCTATCCTGTCGAATACAACGCCGCCAATAACTCGCCCTGCGGTATTAAAAATGGCTAATAAAATGATACCTAACGCAATTTCTTCAGCGGTTAATCCTATCGATTTACTAACGTTGCCAATAGAGCCGATAAGCATGATACCTGCTGCTGATGACACCATGAACATTAACCAGATCTGGTAAAATTGAGGGGTTTTCAGCATATCTAGCCACTGGATGTTTACGTCTGATCCATATTCCGCAGCCTTTCCTCCGGGAATTTCTGAAACATACCCTTTGGGTGGATTGACCAGAAGAGAAGCCATCGGGATCATAAAGAGCAAGCCGACACCAAGGATCTTGAACGTATCTAAAATGCCATAGTGTTCGATCAGAACGGTCGATAACGGAGCCAAATACAGTGCCGCCATCGCAAACCCACCAGCGGTTAAGCCACTAACCAACCCCTTTCTGTTCTCTGGCCACCACTTCATGGTACATGGGCCAATACAGGCATAGGCAAAGCCCATCCCCGCACCGACCATACACCCGAAAGTAACCTGCAATTCCGCTAATGTTGAGGCATAACCAGACGCTAAAAGCCCCGCCCCGACAAGAAACACACCAAGTATTGTGACCTTCCTTGGCCCTATTTTGTCTTGCCATACCCCAGCCAAAAACAGACTTACCGAAAATGCGAACACGGAAGTCTGGTAAGGCCCATCTACGTCCTTAGGATCAACACCTAGCGCCTCAGCCAAAGGTTCACTGAAAACGCCCCATACATATAGGATACCGATCGATAGGTTCACGATTAAACCTATCACTAGTATTTTAAATGGTTTACTAATCAAGCTAACCTCAACAATTCGCTGTTTATGAACAATCGTTAGAAATGATGACTTTCAACGACTTGTGGTCTGAAGCATGGATAAATGTTGAATAAGCTTCTTCTGACTCTGTTAAATTGAACTGGTGACTAATCAGTTTTTGAGGTTCCAGATAACCCGCTCTAATTTGCTTGATTAACATTGGCGTTGTATTGGTATGAACCATGCCAGCTGTCATAGTGAAGTTTCGTTTCCACATGTCTTCTAGGTTAATCGTTGCAGATTTACCATGAACACCAAGCACTGCAATGTTGCCTCCTGGGCACACCAACTTCTGAGACATATCCCAACCAGCAGGAATGCCAATAGCCTCAATCACCACGTCGACACCCACATCATCTGTCATGTCAAGAATTTGCTGTACGGCGCTGCCATCTGAGTTATCGATCGCATGGGTTGCACCTAGCTCTTTAGCCACTTGCAGTCGATGAGGGTTAGTATCGATTGCATAGATTTCACTTGGAGTGAAGAACTTAGAGGTCATCAGAGCTGCAAGGCCAACGGGGCCACAACCAATAACGGCAACAGAGCAACCTGGCTGAACCTGACCATCTAATACACCCACTTCGTAACCCGTTGGGAAAATATCGCTCAATAAAACCAGAGAGTCTGTATCGATGTCGTCAGGGACAAGATGCAGGCTTGTATCGCCATAAGGAACTCGAACGTATTCCGCTTGGCAGCCATCAATTTCATTACCAAGTAGCCAGCCACCATCTAAACATTGACCAAATTTAGACACTTGACACATTTTGCAGCTACCACATGAAGTAATACATGACACGATCACGCGATCGCCTGGCTTAAACTTACTCACCAACTCACCGCATTCTTCGACGATACCAACCCCTTCATGGCCCATGATTGTGCCTGGCTTAAATGTCGCAACGTTATTTCTTAATATATGTAAATCCGTACCACAAATTGTGGTTTTCTCGATTCTTACGATGACATCGCTTTGCTTCTCAATTGTAGGGATTGGACGTTCTTCCAATTTCGCGCTGTCTTTTCCATCAAATACATATGCTTTCATTATTCTTCCTAGCTGACGTTGTTGTTATATAAATTCGAGCTCATCATATAGACGCAATTAAATAATTAACGTGACCAGCACGGCGATTAACAATCGATTAACAGATAACAAACACAGTTAGAACACCATAAATACCCAGGATGCCGATATAATATAAGTCATTGTAAATAATATAAAAAAGTTAACAAACAATGAAAGAAGGTTAAATAATAAAATAGTAGTAAAATCCGAAAAGGAGACAGAAAATATTAGATAATCAGAATAAACTCATATATTAGGTTTCAGTTGAAGTGGCTTTCGAATAGTTAATTATCAGTGACCAATAGTGATTAGCTCTTTTCTTTAATGATAAAAAATGCCGCTCTATTTGGAGCGGCATTTTTAGTAGATGTAATACTTTAGAACTCGTATTGGAAGTAAACCGTGTTGTAGTTACTGCCGCCTTTGATACGTCCAAACTGGGACGCATTTTCAAAGATCGCCGAGCGGTGATGCAGTGAGTAACCAAACCATAAATTGTTGAGGTCATTCTTACCGATAAGGTCACCGACGTTCACATCAAATGAGAAGTCCAAGTAGTTTAACAGGTGGCTTGCCGTGTAGCCCTTACGATCCATTTCAGAGCCTTCGATATAAGTAATCGAATCTATGTAAGACATACCCTCTGCGACACCGAATCGCCACTGAGTTGGCCAGTTGAAGGTGTAGTACGCTTTAATTGCAATGATGTATTCCGTGCTACTGGATTGAACCTCTGAACTCCAATGGTGAGCGATACCTGGCGTTAAGTAGATATCCAACGGCAAACCAAAGATCTCATCAGTCAAAGGGTGGCCATAAAAGAATGATGTGAGTTGGTTATTGTACTCGTCTTTCTCGGTGTTGAATTTCATGATGTCGCCGATATTCGACGGCGTTGCCCAACCATGCGCCACACGTAAATAAGGTGCGTTGCTTAACTTAGGCTTAGGCGCTTTCTCTTTGTCATTAAAGAAACCAAAACCAAGGTAAAGTTCGCCCTGATAACGATCTTCGATAATGGAAGAGTCGTAGGCGTTATCATCCAATCGAGTCACACTGGTTGAACCCAATAGATAAAGGTTGGAGATAACATGATAACGCGCTTCAACGCCAAGATTTAAATCTACACCTGCACCGATCGACTGACCCGCAGCTGAGTAGTATTCACTGTTAAAATCCGCACTCTTATAGCGCAGTGTTGCACTTGGGTAGAACTCCCAATCGCCAGTTTCGTACTTCGCTTTCGCACGCAAATTGCTGTGAAGGTTGAATTCACTATCACTCATGATTTCCGTTTCAACCGCCCACTGTTCGTCCAACTGGTATGTCAGTTGTCCACCAAAGTCAGCGGTATCACCTTCAATTGCGTTCTGTTCAGAGGCTGGGATATCAATAAAGCGCATTCGAGATATGGCATTGAAAGACCATTTTTCATCTTCAGTTTGATATAGGTAAGCGCCCATTTCCGTGCCATCAATGAACACGTAGTCGTTTTTAAAGAACAACATCGGAACAAACGAACTTACTGTCTTATCACCACCAGACGTGTCATACGGGATACTGGCAGTACGGAACATTGCCGCAATGCCCCACTCTTGCTCTTCAGCAGCCCACGCCACGCTATTCGCTAAGAAAGCGTTACTTAATAGAATCGTCCCATACGAGATGAGCTTCGGTGAAATTTTGCGCTTCATTCTTGTTTAATTACTCTTTGTAATAAGTTTTGTGGTACTGGTTAGACATTTATTGACCATTGTAGCCAACAAATTTTAGGTTTGATCGGAATAGACCGTTACAATGAAGAATATTCTCGGTTAAATGAAAGTATTGTGAAAGTCTCAGAATTACAAAACATTATAGACCACTTACCCAATGATTCCGACCCAGATATCGTTATGGGTGAGGAATGGTTGCCAGAGCGACTGATCAACACAAAATTAGACGGTGAGATGCTCTTTCTTGAATTCGATAACGCCCCTGAAGAAAACCAAGGGGACAGCGAAGGCCGTGGCTTTGTTGAGCACGAGATCGCAATGATTCGAGAAAAACTCGAGCAAGTGTTGGATGAGCCTTCTGATACCAAAACGAAAGCCGACGCCCTGTTAGCAATATTTCTGATGGGACATGAACTTTCTAGCTCAGAAGTTATCGAAATCCTGGAATCAACAGAGCCAGACATTGAACCCAATGAACATGAAATGGCCGCTCCAGAATACAACGCCCAAGCGCTGAACGACTAACCACCAAAGATTTAGGAATCGACTTGAAACGCCCGATGACATCTTCTCTTCCCTTCTTACTCGCTGGCCCTATTTTAAGAAAGACGACCGCAACTGAGGTTGTGCTTTGGGTTGTTACGAGCACACCACTCAATGGTAATGCTGAGCTATATAACCAAGGCCAAGAAGCCCCTTTCTATACCTCACCACTGAGCGAACATGAATCGATTCAGGTCGGCACACATGCTTGGGTAAGCTTGATTCAATTAAAAGGTGAGTTTCCAACCAACACGCCTTTGGAATATCAGATAGAGACTGATCAAGGTGCGTTAACCAAGTTGGCTCCGCATTTAGTGTACCAAGAGCAACAAGACACCACTGGTGCGCCAAGAATAGCCTTTAAAATATCAACCAGCGCCGACTACATCTTGCATGGTTCCTGTCGTAATCCTCATCATCCAAGCAAAGACAGCCTAGTCGCAGCCGATAATAAAGTTGAGCAGCAAGCCGTATTAGAGCGTCCAGATATGCTGATGATGAGCGGCGACCAGATCTACGCAGATCACGTTGCCGGTCCAACACTCGATGCGATTCATCAAGTGATTCAGCTACTTGGATTAGTGAGCGAAGCACTACCGACCGATTCATTAGACGGAAAAATCGATAGCAGTGAAGCTCTGTTTAACAGCGACTATCACCTCTATCAACGTGATCATTTACTACCACACCATAACACATCACACTCATTGCTCGACAAGTTGTTCCCTAAACGCGGAATACCCATCTTCAGCTCCACTGATTGTGAAAATCACTTGGTAACATTGTCTGAATTTATTGCCATGTATCTGCTGGTTTGGTCACCGACCTTGTGGCAGTGCATTAACCGCGAACGGTTGATCGAGAATAATTTCATGCAGGCTGGCCGCCAGCTCACACCAGCTGAGCAGCAACAATGGCGTGATGAAAGTGTCATCATCGATGATTTCATCGCCGGTCTGCCGCAAGTACAGCGTCTATTTGCTCATATTCCAACGTACATGATCTTCGATGATCATGATGTCACTGACGACTGGAACCTCACCGTTGGTTGGGAGCATGCGGTGGATCAAAACCAGTTTGCGACACAAGTCATTGGTAACGGCCTTGCGGCTTATTGGATGTGCCAAGGTTGGGGTAATGCACCGGAGAACTTCAACCACGATTTTATGGAGCAAACGAAAGAGCTGTTCTCGGAGTTGGTGAATACCAATCAGAGCGAAAAAGCTATTGAAGCGCCTATTGGGCAACTCGAACCTGCAAGACACAAACAGTATCTTGAAATGCTCGATCGCTTTGAAGAGTGGCACTACACCATCAACACTTCGCCGAAAGTGATTGTGTTGGATACTCGTACCCGCCGCTGGCGCTCCGAGTCTCGGATGAACAAACCGTCCGGCTTGATGGACTGGGAAGCATTGGTTGAACTCCAACATCAGTTACTTCATCAAGATAAAGTGGTGATTATCTCCGCCGCACCGATGTTTGGCGTGAAGTTTATTGAAACGCTGCAAAAGATGGCTACCACAGTAGGTAAGCCACTGGTGATTGATGCTGAGAACTGGATGGCGCACCCTGGTAGTGCCAACACGCTGATTAGTATCTTTACTCATACCAAAACACCAACGAACTTCGTGGTACTTTCTGGTGATGTACACTACTCCTTTGCTTACGACATTAAGCTTAGATATCGCCGCAACAGTCCGAACATTTACCAGATTACCTGCAGCGGTATTAAAAACCAGTTCCCTGCGCCATTGCTAAAATTCTGCGACGTATGTGACCGGCTGTTGTATAGCCCACGCTCGGTGCTTAACTATTTCACCAAACGTAAGCGTTTAAAAATAGAAAAGCGAAGCCCAGACAACCAAGCCTTCTATCGCCTTTCGAACCGCAGCGCGATTGGTGAATTAAGGCTAGATAGCGAAGGCAAACCACAATCCATCACCACCCTAAGCGGCGATGGCAAAGTAACGCGTTTTCCAGAGCCAACCTAATATGTTCCTTATTGCTGGCTTATACGTAATGTCAGTTTTAAGTAAAGGGGCTTGCGATCACACTATGTAGGCCCAATAGTTATATTATTCACCATTACTGGAACGCTCTTATGTTTAATTCACTTACATCGTTATTTAAACAGTTGGTCGAAGGCTCTGATTTAGGCAAAACGCCTACTGCCTCACCAAACTTAGCTATCGCCAGTTTGTTATGCGAAGTCGCAGGCGCAGACCATGAGATCAACGAATCAGAACAAGAAGCGAAGTTGAACTTACTGCAACGTCTGTTGGGCATTACGGAAGAAGAGTCGAAAGCCTTGTTACAACAAGCTGAGCCGCAAGTTGAACAATCTGTTTCTTTGTATGATTTCACCTCCCAACTGCGTGAGCTATCACAGCCAGTGCGAATCGACCTGATTAAGGCAATGTGGGAAGTGGCGCATGCCGATGGAGAGATTGATCCACTTGAAGATTCAGTGATCAGAAAAACCGCTGAACTGATCTACGTTGACCACAAAGATTTCATCAAGAGCAAACTTGACGTACTTGGCGAAGACTAAGCCAATCATGCAAATAAGCGGCGTTAGGCAATGAACCCAACGCTGCTTTAGATTACTAGTAACACCCCATTCCAACCAACCAGATCTCACTAATCGCCTCAGTGTGCTGCATCACAATCAACGCATTGCCTTCCCGTAAAGAATGCCATTGAGCTCTAAGATCGCACCGTCTTTCGTAATGTACGCACCTCGCTGATCGGAGATCAAAACACTACGCTTGTTGTCATGGTGCTTGATAAACAGATTTTTAACGTTGAAGGTTTGATTCCCGTGGGCTTGGTGCTGTTCAAGCTGATAGAAATAATAGTGATTACCCCAACGCAAAAACACACCAAACAACTGTTTGGTTTGCACGACTCGTCCGTTTCGGTCGTAGCCAACATAGCGCATTTTTGAGCGTCCGTTTTTTAGCTCAAGGGTCAAAACCTCCCGACCATAATTATCGTACTGGCTTTCAAACTGATACGAACCTTTGGTCGCTACTCCGGAGACCAAGCCAAACGCTAAGATCACAAATACGGTTACAACAATCGGCAGCCAAAAGTTACGCTTCATCTGCAGTTCCTTCTACCTTTTCAGCCTCTTTCTGACCTTGTGAGCAGCGCCTAGATTTGAAATCTGCGCTAATGTCGTGCCAACCACTTTCGTCTAACACCACGACTTGCATGCCACCACACTCTATACCCATACGGTGGAAATAGATCGCCTCTACGCCAGGCTTAGCAAGTGAGGTTAAGTCTTCCACCAACTCTGGTTCTAACTCGACATTGTCGTGGTATACATCGACACCCTTGATGGAAGCTCTGTCCATAAACAACCCAAGATAAGACAGGATAATGACTATAAACAGACTTACCGCGAGTCCGCTAACAAGCGGCATAAACTTAGAAGATGCATGCTTGCCTTGTGCTTGAGTATTCTCTGATAGCCCGTAAGTGTCAGCTGATTCATTTAAATCAGAAGCTGATTTTGACTCCAACACAGTGAATTCCGAGCGAGTAGAATCCTCCTTGTCTCCCAAACTGGCAGATTTCGGTATGTCTTTGTCTTGTTCGGCAAAGTGTTCTGATGCTGCTGATTTTTCTGATCCTATAAGGCTTTCAGATACGACACTGCTATCAGATGCGACAAAGCTCTCAGGTGCAACAAAGGTATCAGGTGCAACAAAGCTATCAGGTACGGTACTATTCTCAGGAGCAACAAAGCAATAGCCTTCCTTTTGTACCGTAATCACTTTGCAGTCGGACCCTACTTCTTTGAGCGCACTGCGAACATTTTTGATTGCGACATTCAGAGAGCTATTAGTAACAATGCGCCCCGGCCAACAATGCGTTAAAAGGAATTCACGACCTAAAGTTTGTGAGCAGTTGTCCATTAAATGCTTTAAAAGCAGACACTCTGATGGCGACAATGTCACGACTTTATTCAATGACGGGTTAATCAATGTACGGTCATCAAATTCAATAACCAAATCATACTCTTGTAATTTATTATTATTCATAAGGTGAGCTAACACTGTTAATAATCTCACCTTAGAATAACACGAGGGTTTACATTAATTCAAAATCACAGGGATAATTTAAAGCCCAATTCACTGACATTGACGCTAGCGAAGCCTAATTTAACCGCGTTAAGTTCATTAGCAATATCAAGAGCATGTTGCTCATCCTTTGCCAATACCGCGATAGAATATATTGGTCGAATCATCGCTGTCTGATTTGGCTTCGGCTCGGCAATAGATTGATTTTTTATATAAGCCGAAGTAATCACGCCTTGAGTGCTCCAATCGACCACTTTTTGTAAATCAACACTAATAATTTTATCTACCAGCATTTGATCTTCAGGCTCTTTCCAAGTCAACTCAATCGCATAGTTTTTAAAAGCAACTTGAGTATCTAACCATTTACTTCCGATGTCTCTTACTTCTGTTATTTCAGCTAGCTCTTTAAATTGAAAAGGAAGATTTCCAATAACACGTCTTACTTCCTCTTCACTATCGGCTTCCATTACAAATTTAATTATTGGAAACTGCTTTTCGCCAATAAAGCTTTCAGAAACAAACATATCGTGAATTAAGCCAGCATCAATTAAGTTAGCAAATGCTTTCTTCTGTTGAGGCATCACATCAAATACAGCTTGAGCATCTTGTGTTTTCCAAGCAATCGATACGCCATAGGCAGCTGAATAGCTATTAACCGAGAACAAAAAGCTAAAAATAACTAAAAACAGTCGTGGTACATATTTCATTCAGGACACTCTCTATTAATTTCGGATAACTTCGTAAAGGTTAGGGTTTGCAGTAACGCCTTCAAGATTAAGAGCAGGTAGCTCCTCTCTCATTACAGAGATAGCATCTATGAAGTGTTTTTGGCTTTCCCAGTTTGCGACGTTTACGTAAAGGTAAGTGGCGTCTGTACTTAACGCTCGATGTAACGTAGTAGAGATATAACCGGGTTGTTGGACTAGCACGCCCCTAGCACTTTCCCAATAGGCTAAGGTTTCTTCATGCTTACTCGCATCTACCGAAAATGTGTTGATAAGCACAACGGGCTGTGCAAACGCTAATGAACTTATACTTAATAAGCTCAATGCGATGGAACTTTTAATAAACCGCTTCATAGGACCTCCGTTGGTTAGATGTTGCACACGCTAACAGAGATAAAAGACTCATCAAGAGCCAAGCTAACGATTTAATATTAATTAAATGGCTATTCGATTATTAATATTAAACATTCGACAAACACATCCATAACAAAGCCTTGAGAAATATAATAGATTTTTCACACGCTAATAATGGAACTCATAATGTTCAAAAAACGATCAGATAATAGAGTAAAGAATAACCTCGCTAATAAAGTCGATTTTCTTCATTGGGGGATGTTTAGTGGGGTAATGCTAACGTTAACTCTCGGTTTTATATCAAGCCGACTTCTGCCTTTCTCAGACAAGTATCCAACGATTTTAATTCATCAGATACTCGGCTCAATTGTCCTTATTCTCATCAATATATTAATTGCAAGAATGTTAGTTAAACCAGAGCCAGAGAAACGCAAGTTCACCTTGCCTAAAGTAGTTCAATTTGTTCAAGCAGTTACATTGACCTTTATCGCTATATCAGGTTTAAGCATGGCACTGATTGATACGCCAGTATTCAGTTTGTACTCATGGGTATTTAGCGATAGTGCAACCTCTAGAGAAGTATTTTCTTTACTGTTTTTGATTCACGCTACTGCGATTAAAGTTTTTATGTCGTTAGTGACATTATATATATTGGGGGCATTGAAGCATCACTTCTTTGATAAAGGCGATAAGCTCAAGGTAATGCTAGGGAAATAAATATCTTAATACGCGAACGATGATGATTTATTTAGTCGCTATGGTAATAACAGCCCACAGGAAGATGTAAAAAAGCCACCTTATCCAGGTGGCTTTCTTATATTTCGAAGTAAATAATTAATATTCGCTTATAGCTAAAGCATCGTCAGAGCAAGCTTCGCAAGGTTGTAAGCATCAACATAACCAGAATGCTGGCGACCTTCCCACTCGATGTCTTTTGCTTCTTGAGCCGCTCGATGGCCGATGCGTTTGTCTTTCAAACGGTTCTGCACGCGATAAAGCGTCGCAATGTTGATGAACTCGCTAAATGGTGGCTCGATGCCTTTCTCTTGACACTCTTTGTGTAAAATCAGGTCATCGCGTCCCCACGCAGCATAGATCTTGTTTGGACCACCAAAGTTCTTGATCATCGATTTGATGACTGACTCTAGCGGACGACCCTGCTTTTCGATTTTGCGTGGAGTAATGCCGGTTAGCTCGGCACAGAACTGAGAGACTTCGTCTTTTTCTGGCTTAACGTAGTATTGCGCTCGTTTCACGATGGTTCCAGATGCTAGATCAATCTCAGCAAGACCCACTTCAATGATCTCGCCTGTTGTTCCTACACCATTTTCGCTCCAACAGCACATTTCCAAATCGAAACACACCACTCGATTGTGATTCATACGTCGCCTAATTCTCTCGTAAAAAATTTTGTGAAATTGTACATGAGCCCAATACAGAACTCGACCCCAGTTGCATCAAGTGCTCACTTAGCCTGCAATTGTGACTCGATTTCGGCCATTTGACTTACTTTGATAAAGCATACTGTCTGTTTTTTGCAGCAATTCTTCTGTGTCTTCACTGGTATGAATCGCGGCACCAATACTCAATGTGCAGCTTAACTGTTGCCCTTTATGCTCACAATGAGAGTGACTTACTGTATTTAGTATGCATTGTAAGTAGCTGTCTAGCGCTTCATGATTTGAGATGCTCGAAATAATACAGAATTCATCTCCGCCCAAACGGAAAAGGTTATCCCCTTCTTTCAGGTTTACCGAAATCAACTTGATGACATGCACAAGCAAAGCATCACCAGCAGGGTGACCAAACTTGTCATTGATACTTTTAAACTTATCGACATCAAACCCAATCAAGCTAAATGACTCACTTCGCTTAACCGCCCTATCAAACATCTTATTGAAAGCTCGTCGGTTATAGATTTCAGTTAAGCTATCGTGGTTCGCAAGGAATCGGAGCTCTTCCGTTCTTTTGTCTAGCATGCGGTACAGGCGCTCTTTTTCTCTGATCTGCATATTCACGATGTACGCTAACAACAATGAGATGGTTGTTCCGACTAAGGCAATTCCAGTTAGTACTAGGTAGCCATAAAAAGAGATGCAGGCATCTATCTTGTAATCGATCTTCCAATTTCGGTTGGTCAACTCGATTGTCTTAGTTATATGGTGCCCTGTTACTCCCTCATAACCTTGAGTTTCAAATAGAATTGGGGAGTCTTCAGCTTCAAACCCGGTATCCGTAACGCGAATGTACACGTCCATATCACCGACGGCAGAGGCTAACAGGTTCTCAAAGTAGTAAGTTGTGCGAACCACGCCAATCACAACACCAAGTAGGTTATCACTTTCGCCTTCAAACACAGGGTGATAAACCAGCATGCCTGCCTTAGGCGTATCTTGAGTTAGACCATCTTGAATAAGGCGTACTTTGTCCGAGATATTCGCTTGGCGCGTCTGTTTAATATTTTCGATGATCAGTCTAAAACGTTCACGAGAAGAGTAGAAACCAATCACTTTGTCATTGGCTTCGGTATTTGGGTAAATATCAGTCGCGATATAAGCTGGCTCTCCATTTAGAATGTAGTCATAAGCTTTCTCTTCATGTTTAGGGATAGTGAACAACTGGTAAGCCGGATACTTTGCTTCCATTTTCGCGGTATGTTCGGCAATTTCATCTGCCGCAACTTTCTGCATCCACTGCAAGCCAATCAAGCTCTTTGAACCGTTAATGGTTTGCTGTGCGAATCGATCGAACTTGTCCCAATTTTCAGGATCATTCGAATAGAAGAAGTTTGCACCCGAACCTATGTAGGCCACATCATTGTCGATAAACGCTTCCAAGCTCAGTGTTTGGTGTTTAGCAAAACTGTCCAAATTCATATTTAAAGCACGATTTTGGTTAAGTGCGACGAGTATAAAACACAACACTGTTATCAAAAAACTGACCGAAAATACGACCAGTGGGAGCGTCCGTCTCTTCAACCCTGTTAGTGGGTCGGTAGTGTGTGGCATAAAGGTTCCAATTAGGCTTCGATGAACTAAAAGTATATAACGGAAGGGAATGATGCTCCATTTAAGTTTTCGTCCTAAAAATGACATAAATCGTGCACAGTTTACTTCGCCCTTACATCACAGGTTAACAATCAACCAAATCTCGACTAAATTTCAAGCTAACACACTCAAAAACCACTTGTTTGAAAACATAAATTACCACTCTTAAGCCTTGAATATGCTAGTATCCATTCATATTTATAGCTTGAAAGCGACCATTTTGGTTTTGTCCCAATGCGTTTCTTTCCAACCTGTATATTCCATGAAACCGACGAATATACCGTTAAATCAATTTAAAGAGAAAAATCACTATGATCGTTGATTTGAACCTAATCCCACAGACGTTTGATATGCTTCACGCAGGCCTTACTGCATCAAGCGTTTTACTACTGCTAATTGCCGTTTCTCGTAAAACCAAAGTGGTTGAGAAAGTCGTAGAAAAACCAGTAGAAAAGATCGTTGAAGTTGAAAAGCCAGTTGAAAAGATTGTCGAAGTAGAAAAAGTTGTTGAAGTAGAGAAAGTCATCGAAAAAGTAATAGAAGTTGAATCTAAGCTGGCAACAGCACCAACAGATTCTGCAATGCAGCTACTGTCTATCATGCAACAAGAAGCGCGACTAATCGACTTCCTAAAAGAAGACCTGACTTCGTTCTCTGACGAAGAAGTTGGCGCAGCTGCACGTGTTATTCACACGGGCGGTCAAAAAGTACTAGCAGACTACGTAACGCTTGCTCATATCCGCAGCGAAGATGAAGAGACTCGCATCACAGTAGCTGAAGGTTTCAACCCTCAAGAAATCCGCCTAACAGGCAACGTAACAGGTAACGCACCATTCAACGGTACACTTGTTCACAAAGGCTGGAAAGCAACTGACATGAACCTACCTAAGCTTGCTGAAAACTACGATGCATCTGTAATTGCACCGGCAGAGGTAGAGCTATAATGGAACACCAAGAACATTCACAAGAACAGCAAGCTCCTAAATTCAGCGTTGGTATCGATTTAGGTACTACACACTGCGTTTTGTCTTACATCGACACAACGAATGAAGATGCACGTGTTGAGGTAATGCCAATTCCTCAGCTTACTGCTCCTGGTACAGTAGAAACTCGCAGCCAACTTGGCTCGTTCCTATACCAACCGCACGAGCACGAAATGAACGAAGCATCACGTGTTCTACCTTGGTCTTCTGAGCCAAAAGCACTGGTTGGTGCGATTGCTCGTAACCTTGGTTCTAAAACCCCTATCCGTTTGGTCGCTAGTGCGAAATCTTGGCTATGCCACGGTGGTGTAAACCGTCGTGATGCTTTCCTTCCTGCAGGTAGCCCAGAAGAAGTAGAAAAAGTATCTCCGCTTAAGACAACTGAGCTTTATCTTGAGCATCTTAAAGAGGCTTGGAACCACGCGAACCCAGAACACAAACTGGCAGACCAAGACGTAACAATCACGGTTCCTGCTTCGTTTGACCCTGCCGCTCGTGATTTAACAGCTGAAGCTGCACGTAATGTTGGTTTCACTCATCTAACGCTTTTAGAAGAGCCTCAAGCAGCGCTTTATAGCTGGATCGATAACAGCAACGACAAGTGGCGCGACGAAGTAGACGTTGGCGACATCGTACTGGTTGTGGATATCGGTGGTGGTACTACCGACCTTTCTTTAGTTGAAGTGACTCAAGACGATGGCAACCTGAGCCTGAACCGTATCGCTGTAGGTGAACACATCCTACTTGGCGGCGACAACATGGACTTGGCTCTGGCTTACCGCTTGAAGATGAAGCTAGCACAAGAAGGCAAAGAGCTGGCACCTTGGCAAGTTCAAGCGATGACTCACGCATGTCGTGACGCAAAAGAAGCGCTACTGAACGACGCAGAGCTTCAAGCTGTGCCAATCGTGGTTCCTAGCCGTGGCTCTAAGCTACTTGGCGCGACGCTAAAAACAGAACTGACTCAGCAAGAAGTACAACAAACATTGGTTGATGGCTTCTTCCCTAAAGTTGCTGTGACTGATCACCCGGTACAAAAAACGCGTGGTGCACTGACTCAAATGGGTCTGCCTTACGCACAAGATGCAGGTATCACTCGTCACATTGCCGCATTCCTTTCTAAGCAAGCGAACGCGCTTTCTGGAAATGGTGAAACGGCTCAACAAGATTTCAATCCGTTTGCAAATATGCCGGGCATGCCAGGTGCTGAAGCGCCTGCTGCTGACTTCATCAAACCAACAGCAATCCTGTTCAACGGTGGTGTTCTAAAATCTAACCTACTCGCTGATCGTCTTTCAGACACAATCAACGAGTGGTTGATCAATGCTGACGCTGAATTTGCTAAACAACTTTCAGGCCTAGACCTAGACCTTGCGGTTGCAAGTGGTGCTTCTTACTACGGCGCGGTACGTCGTGGTCAAGGCGTTCGTATCCGCGGTGGTATCGCTTCTGCTTACTATGTAGGTATTGAAAGCGCGATGCCTGCAATCCCAGGTATGGCTCCTCCTATGGAAGCTCTGTGTGTTGCACCGTTTGGTATGGAAGAGGGCTCAAGCGTTCAAGTGCCTAGCCAAGAATTTGGTCTAGTGATTGGTCAGCCAGTTCACTTCCAGTTCTTCGGCTCAACAACTCGCCGTGAAGATCAAGCTGGTACTCATCTTGATCACTGGGCGCCAGAAGAGCTCGATGAGCTTCCTGAAATCCAAGTAACACTGCCAGTTTCTGAAGGCCGACGCGAAGGTGAAGTAGTTCCGGTTACTTTGGCTTCTCGCGTTACTGAGCTTGGTACTTTATACCTAGAAGCGATTGCCACTGATAATGGTCAGAAATGGCACGTTGAGTTCGACGTTCGTGAAGATTCGAACAACGACTCAAACGACGAAGCATAATGAATCAACGGCACCTTAGCGGGTGCCGTTATTTTATCAATACCGCTCCCAATTCAGTCCTACCTGTTTCTCAGGAACGACGTATACGAATAACAACAATAAGACCAAAACTATCAACACACTGGTCATCACTCTGGAAGAATAAGGTTTTGTATGGCAACTCCTCGTTTTTTAGTCGGCATTGACTTAGGCACAACCAACACTGTGGTTGCCTACTGTGAAATTAACGACGACCTACAACACGCTCCCGTTTCCCTTTTCGAAATCGATCAGCTTATCGGCCCTGGTGAAGTGGTTCGTAAGCCTCTACTCCCATCGTTTCGTTACCACCCTGCACAAGGTCAAATCTCCCCTTCAGACCTAACTATGCCGTGGGAACCAAACCCAGTTGAAGGCGATATAAAGAATGTTATCGTCGGTGAGTGGGCGCGTGAATTGGGTGCTAAGGTTGAAGGTCGACAAGTATCGAGTGCGAAGAGTTGGTTATCGCACCAAGCGGTGGATCGTAGCTCAGACATTCTCCCTTGGGCTGGCGCAGCAGATGTCGATAAAGTATCGCCAGTTGTCGCGAGTGCGAGCTACCTGAATCACATTCGCCAAGCATGGAACTACCGTAATCCAAGCAACAAACTTGAAGACCAAGATGTTGTTGTAACGGTTCCTGCATCATTCGATGAGACAGCTCGTAAGCTGACACTTGAAGCCGCAGAACTTGCAGGCTTAGGTAAGATTCTATTGCTCGAAGAGCCTCAAGCGGTTTGTTACGACTGGTATGCGCGCCACCAACAAACGGCGGCGGATGAGCTTCAACAGATCCCATTGATCTTAGTGTGTGATGTCGGCGGTGGTACTACCGACTTAAGCTTAATTGAAGCCCAGTTCAATGCCGATAAGCAAGGCCATAGCGAACTAGCACTCGACCGTATTGGCGTTGGCGAACACTTAATGCTAGGTGGTGATAATCTAGATTTGGCCCTCGCTCATCTTGCAGAGCAGCGCTTCAATCAAAACAAAAAACTGAATGCCTCTAGCCTCACCAAACTGATTCAACAGACCCGCGCCGCAAAAGAGAGCCTGCTTTCTGCTGATGCACCTGACGACGTCAAAATCACAATGCTTGGTAGCGGTTCGAAGCTATTAGGCGGCACTAAGAGTATTGGCTTAACCAAGCAAGAAGTTCATCAAATCGCATTGGAAGGCTTCTTCCCACTGTCTGAGTTTACCGAAACACCAGACAAGCGTCGCAGCGCCGTAGTCGAATTCGGCCTGCCTTACGTTGCCGATCCTGCAGTCAGTAAACACGTTGCAGAATTCCTGACGACACACCAACAAGTGTCTAAAGCTGCACTGGAAAACTCTGACTCTATTGAGTTCGATGACACGAAACCTGCTATCCCTGTCGGTGTGCTGCTTAACGGCGGTGTGTTCAACAGTGAGCTTGTTACAGAGCGTATTACTCAGCTCCTAGGCAACTGGAACGGCGCTCCAATCACAGTATTAGATAACCCTCACCCAGATTGGTCAGTTGCCCTTGGCGCGGTTGCGTTTGGTAAGGCACGCCGCGGTGCCCAACTTAAAATCGGTGGTGGTGCTGCTCGCTCTTATTTCTTACATCTACAAGAAAAGAACAAGATGGGTAAAGCGCTGTGTCTACTTGCTAAAGGTACAGAAGAAGGTCAAGAAATCCGTTTGAACAGCCGTCGTTTCTCTTTGACGCTGGGCGAACCGGTTCGTTTTAACCTACTGACTTCAACACACGATCAAATCGCTCACGATACTGCGATCCAAAACGGTGTAATGGTCGATGTTGATCCTGACCTATTCTCCCCTCTTCCACCTTACATCTCGACGCTGGAAGGCTCAGGTACAGCAGAGCTTCAAGCTAACCAAAAAGAGCGTGTTGAAGTGCTGCTCGCTTGTCAGTTAACCGAAGTCGGCACACTGAAAATGGAGTGCGTGAGTACTGAAGATGACTCGAAACGTTGGTTGTTAGAATTTGAAGTCAGAAACAAGCAAGGTGAAGAATCCGATAACTCTAAACTTCATCCAAGATTGGATGAGTGTAAAGAGCTGATTTCTCGCCTCTACAGCGGCAATAAGAAGAGTGCAGAATCGAAAGAGATCAAGACTCTGTCTAAAGATCTTGAGAAACGACTCGGTAAACGCGATGAGTGGGATTTCACCACCCTCCGTCATCTATTCGATAGCTTCTCGTTAGGTCGCAAACGTCGTCGTCGCTCAGAGGCACACGAGAAGAACTGGCTGCGTTTAGCGGGTTACTCGCTGCGCCCGGGCTTTGGTGATCCAACGGACTCATGGCGTATCGAGCAAATTTGGGGCCTTTATCAACAAAACATCCAGTTTAAGAATCACCAAGGTTGGACTGACTGGTGGGTCTTCTGGCGTCGTGTTGCGGGTGGTTTAAACCAAGAGCAACAAGAGACTATCTTGGCCGACATTGCTAAGTACCTTCACCCAGGTGCAATGAAGAACCCTAAGAGTGCTAAAGATGCCCAAGACAATGGTTATGAAGCCATGGTTAGATTGGCGGCATCCCTTGAGCAACTCGAAGTGGAAGACAAAGTGCTTCTTGCGTCTTGGTTCCTAAGCAAAGCGATCAATCAAAACCAGTTTGAACAAGCGCATTGGTGGGCGCTAGGTCGACTGGCTTCAAGAACCCCTTTGTATGGCAGCCAGCACAGTGTGATTCCTAGAGAGCAAGCTGAGCAGTGGTTACCAAAATTACTTGAGCAGAACTGGCAGAAAGAGCAGATGATTGCCTTTGCCGCAGTGATGATTTGTCGCAAGACTGGCGACCGACAGTTTGATATCTCTGACGATTACCGTAATCAAGTGATTGAGAAGCTAAAGCAGAGCAAGGTTCCAGAGTCTTGGTTAACGCTGGTTAGCGAAGTAACTGAGCTGTCCGAGAGCGAATCTAAGCGTGTGTTTGGTGATGCTTTGCCAAGTGGTTTAAGCCTAATCAACAGCTAGGACTGAATGCAGATATCACTTCTACGCAGCTAGAAAAGAAAAAGCCACTTTCGATACATTGAAAGTGGCTTTTTTATTGGTGGCTAAAGGCTGGTGTGTGTCGTTGGTACTTAGCTTTCGGGTTAAGAGCCTCAGCCGTGTTACAGTTAATCATTGTTTAATGTTTCGTTCCGTTTGGGTTGATAGTAAAGTCTGTATTCTCATAGATGTCAGACAGTTTTTTTGGTTTCTTTTCTTTTGCTCCTTTATTGGATTGATTATGAGTTTCGCTCAAAAGCCATTCCTCATGCATTTTTGCTGAATCCAAGAATTCTGGATCCTCCATTGCTTCCTTGCGAAGTTTATTTACACGTTCGAGAGTATCCCAAATCATAATACTTCACCTCCACTAAGGCTACACTTCCCAATATAGGACTCTCCCCTATTGATTCAATACTTTCCGGTTAAACCATAGTGAAATTGTGATTTACATATCGAAAACCGCCTTATAAGCACATTATTTAAACAAATAGAGTTCACTTATTTTTATTAAGAAATAAATATGGTCGTAGCGTTTTTTATATAGTTTTTATAAACACACCACCTATGGGTTATGCCTTTGTCTTATTAAAAATACAAACGGAAGGAAATACATTATTTCAGATTGCAAAGGCAGAAGTTTGACATTAGAGTCAACAGTATGACATTCCAAAAAGGTGATCATTCATGCCATTTACCAATATCTATCAATCCAGCTCTAAATATGCCATCAATGATCTAGTGAAAGAAATGGACCTCTCTTTATGGAAAAGCATGCTCAATAACATAGCAGAAGTGCTTAATGCTCCCGCTGTTGGGCTTATTCTTACGTCTGAAGTTGGATTCCAAAACATTGCGATGTCTTCTTCACCAGGAGTTAAAGCGAACCCTGGCAAAATCATCCCCAGAGACATCAATTTGTACTGCAAGAAAGTGATGGAAACCAGAGTAATGCTTTATGTAAAAAATGCGTCTGGTAAAGAGGAATGGAGCGACAATCCCGAACTCACGCAGATGGGCTACGTCTCTTACCTAGGCTTGCCGATCTTCCAATCGGACGGCAGCATGTTTGCAACACTTTGTGCGCTAGATACTAAAGAGACCTCTTATAAACCAATACAAATAAATTTAATGGAGAGCATTCGCGCGCTATTAGAAAGAGAAGTACATACTGCGGAACGAGTACGCAAATTGAAGTATACGTCTAATCACGACGAATTGACTCAAGTATTTAATCGTAGAGCGATATTAAGCGAGTCACCCAAATTCATCGATAGCACTATAGAAAATGGCGTGAGTATTGGAACTGTTTATTTTGATATCGACGGACTTAAGTATGTTAATGATAACTTCGGACATAATATTGGCGACCAATATATAAAGTCCTTCTCTCATTCACTTCAACGTAACACTCGTAAGGATGATATTTGTGGAAGACTTGGAGGAGATGAGTTTCTCTTATTGTGTAGAGACATCACCGAAGACTCCCTAAATAAGATAATAAGCCGAGTTCAATCCGACTTTAACAAACATTCCCAAAAACTAGGTATAGATTGCCACGCAACTTTTAGCCATGGTTCACTTATTTACTCGTCAAATATTCCACCTATCGAAGAGTTAATTCGACTAACAGATGAGCAAATGTACGAAAACAAAATGAGTAAACGTTACGCTCAACTAAAATAAAAAAGCGAGCACTATGCTCGCTTTTCTACCGTTCAAAATTCGTTTTCAGCTTATGCTCGGTTACCGATTTTCACAGTACCATTAGTCGCAAACCAAAGCGCTTCAGAGCGACGACGGCCTAACAGAATTGGACCATCATCGTAGAACAAAAAGTTCTTCCAATGCTTCTTGAAAACGGCCCATTTGGTTTCAAGAACATTATATTTTTCATAACAAAAATAAACAGTTACGTCATCTTGCCAGTCAATAAAGTTAAGGATCTCTTCTGGCATTTCCGGCTCATCGGCTTCCCAATGTGCCATCCAGCTGATCTCTTCTTTCCAGTTCGATGCCTTGCTAGGCCAATCTTGCGAGCTTAGTCGCTCAGCATCTGGACTTTGAGGACTCACGTTCTCTTTCCAAAACTGAGACGCTCTTGCCTGTGTCATTGGCTTAATCTTTTCCAAATCCTCAGCCGGCAGTGGCATCGATTGGTGAGTAAAAATCCATTTTCTTTGGTATTCGTCCAAAGTTGTGTATGACATCAAAATTCCTCAAATATCTTCTCAGGCCGATGGTTCAACCATGGCTCAATGTTCTTTTAATACAGGCAGCAACGCTACATCGCTTACTATTCGCTGCCTTTTTAAATCACTACTCGTTTGTGAGCTTATAAACTGCGTTATCTATATGTTGCGTCTATCTTCCCAATTAGGATTCACGAGCGCTGTCAGTATGTGGTCTTCCCATTTACCGTTAATTTGTAGGTAATCTTTAGCAAAACCTTCACGTACAAAACCGAGATGCTCAAGTACGCCCGCACTTCGTTCATTGTGAGGCATATAACCCGCCATTAGGCGATGCATGTTCTGCACGTCAAACATGTAGTCTTTCGCCATACTGAGACCTCTGCGCATGTAACCATGGCCCTGAGCTTGCTCTGCAAGTGAATAGCCTACGTTACATGCATAGAACGGGAAACGAGACAAATTACTGAACGAGATAGTCCCTAACATTTCGTTAGTATCGGCATTAATCAATAAACAGTAGTAGCCGAGCCCCATTTTATGAAGCTCGTTTAGCTTAATTAGGCGCTGTGCCCAGCCTGTTCTCTCAAAAAATGCATCTTCACGAATCGGTTCCCAAGGTTTGAGATACTCTCGATTCACCTGAAAGTACTCACTGATCATCGTCGCATCGTCTATCTCAGCGGTACGTAGAATCAGATTTCCATCTCGCTTGTAAATGCGTTCTGGTGTGCTCAAATCTTCCATAATTTAGGTCTTATTCGATCAGTTCTTTCTGATACCGTAATCACGAAGCTTATTCGCAATAGAGGTATGAGACACGTTCAAACGCTTAGCTAACTTACGACTTGATGGGAATGACTGGTAAAGCTTCTCCAAGATCTGAGACTCATAGTCTTTCATGATCTCATCCAGAGAACCATCTAAGCTCAAGTTCGCCATGCCTGTTGTCATGGTTTCTAACTGAGGCAAGTGGAACTGCTCAACCGATAGCGTGTCTGAATCGAGCTCAGTAAGCGCACGTAATACCATGTTGTCTAACTGACGAATGTTACCCGGCCATTGGTAATTACCAAGTTGGTCGATTAACTCTTGAGTAAGCTTAGGCTTTAACATACCAAGCTGCTGCGCGTATTTAGCTACGAACAGTTCCAGTAATGGTGCTACGTCGTTAGAACGTTCACGCAATGCTGGAATAGAGAGAGTCAGTACATTCAAACGGTAGAACAAGTCTTCACGGAACGAGCCAGAATCAGCAAGTTCAGAAAGACGGTGACGCGTTGACGCAATAATACGAACGTCAGCGTGCATCTCTTCTTCTTCGCCCACACGACGGAATGAACCATCTTGTAGGAAGCGAAGCAGTTTGATTTGTAGATGTGGGCTCATTTCGCCAATCTCATCTAAAAATACAGTACCGCCATTAGCTTGTTCGAAAATGCCTTTATGACCTTGTTCATGGTTGAATGAACCCGGAGCGTGACCAAACAGCTCGGTTTCTGCTACGTCATCAGGCATCGATGCACAGCTCAGAATCAAGAATGGGAAAGACGAGCGGTTTGAACGGTTATGACACGCTTTCGCCAACATCTCTTTACCTGTACCTGTATCGCCTTCAATCAGCAAAGGCTGATCAAGCATCGCCAGTTTTTTAGCTTGGCTGATTAACGCTTTATGGCGATTAGAAACACCAACAAAATGCTCAAAGCCTAAGTTGTTCTGTTCCGGAATCGCATCGGGCGTATTCATCTCTTGGTTGCAAGAACGAATCGTCATCACCGCGCTCGCAAGCACAGGTTCGTTGACGTCTCCACCCAGATAGATAGGTAGGATTTCAATAGAGAAGTCTAAACCGTCCAACACAACAACTTCACGGTGGCGTGTAACTTCACCTTCGATCCAACGACCAAAGTTAAAGCTAGGTACGAAGGACGCGAGCGGTTCGCCAATAACTTCGTCTTCTTGCTTGCCAAATAGGTTGAGTGCAGCGTGGTTTGCCATATCGACTGAACCTTTAAGGTCAATCGCAATAACGGGATCAGGTAGGTTAGCAAGCAAAGCGATCAGCTCAGTGTTGTGCCTTTCGCTTGGCATGAATTGTATTTTTCGTACATCCTTTACACCTGAAATTCGACGAATTTCAGCCATAAGTTCACTAAAAGCATCAAAATCAATATCAGGGCAGTTCAGGTAAATAATGCCTTTAACATCGATTTCGATTCCTCGTAAATCAATGCTTTTTGAGGCCAAGATATCGAGCAACTCACGCGTTAAGCCGAGTCGGTCTTCACACAATACTTCAAGACGCACAAATAGTCCTATTATAGGTGTCAGGATAAGTTGACAGTAGTGTGAATTAAGGTCTGAGTTCAGTCAAGAAGAAGAGTAAACATATGTTTACTCTTCGCTCGCAAACCACTCAATGTCATACATTTTGTTTCAAAGACGTACGTTTTATTTAAGGGTAATACGCTTTATTTCAGAAAGGACGGCTTTGCGCATGTCGGCCAGTTTTACTTTGCGTTCATTGTGCCAAGGCATAGGGCGAAGCAGTGTCATGGCCTTTAGACCCAATCGAGCAGTCAGGATACCAACACCCAAGCCCTGCCCAGCTCTCGCTGAGACTTTACCAGCCAGATCCATGGAAACTAAGTCCATGCTTGCATCAATCGCGAGTTCACTTGCGCCGGCAGCTGCCATGTTGATTAACACCAACTTGAACAGTTTGATGCGAGACCAGTAGCCAAGTTCAATGCCATACACATCAGCTAACTTGTCGATCATGGTGAAATTACGCCACGCCACCAGCAGCATGTCTGCCGCTGCCAATGGGCTCACCGCCACCAAAGCCGCCGATTCAGTCGAGAACTTAGTCACGATTTGAGTTGCCACTTTATCTTGCTGTGCAACAACCAACGCATCGTACATATCCAACACTTCGGCATCGCTGTGTGCTGGGTTGATGCTGTTTCTCCACTTATCGAACGCCGGAGACTCAGCAATAATGCCGCCTTGCTTAGCGATGTTTTCACAGAACGCTTTGCCTTTGCCGACACTTTGGCTTTGCAATAACTCTTCACTCTGCTCTTGTACGCTAAAGTGATCTTTCAATGAGCGTAGCTTCCACAGCTCTTTGCCGATTGCTCCTAAGCCCAATGAAGCGATTGCCGCAATGAAACCTACCCAACCGAGCGCGAGCCAATCTGCTGATTGAATCGCAGTGATGACAGAGTCAATAGCCTGCCAGCCCACTAAGCCCGCGAAAGCAACCAGTAAGCCAGAACCTAACCACTTTCTCTTTTTACTTGGACGAATGATCTGTTCCAGTTGTTGCTCGGCTTCACCATCTAGCTCGCTCTCAACCTGTTGTGCTACAGGTACAAATTTCTCTTGTTCCGTAAACAACTGCTGGGCGCCTAATTCTGGAGACGCTTCCCCCGCCCCTTGTTTACCAAAAGCATTATCGTTGTCATCAAAAGAGGTCTTTAGCGGCTCATTAAAGACCTGCTTTGTTTTTAATTCACTCATCTTTTATTGCCTCAATTACTTTAACTTATCGCCAATGAGATACTCTAAGACCTTATCAACCCTTAGGTGCTGACAAGGCTCATCAGAGTGTTGTTCCATTGGCCTAAAGCTCGTGAAATCAAACTGGTTGGTTTCCCAATACTGCTTGTTCGGCAGTTTGCGTGGCACCTCACCCGGATACATAGTCTGAGGAACGTTATCCAAAGTAACACCTTGCAGCGCTGGCACATTGTCCGAGCCCGACGAGATATAACCTGCGCTGGTCGCTTGAATAGATGCGATACTCATGCAACTCATATCGATATGCTCAAACGCCGCCTGTTGCCAAGCAGGGTGTACCATCTGCTGCAGCAGTGACACTAAGTTTGGATGCTGATCTGGTGTTACATGGTCTGCCTTGGTCGCAGCAAACAGGATCTTATCGATCTTCGGAGCAAACAAACGTCTCAAGATATTGCTTCGACCATATTTAAAGCTCTTCAATAACTGTTCAAGTGCACCACGCATATCCATGAAAGAGTCATAGCCGGCATTGAGTGGCTGCAAGCAATCCACCAGCACAATTTGTCTGTCGAAGGTTGAGAAATGATTCTTGTAGAACGCTTTAACAACCTTCTGTTGGTACTCTTCATAACGTGCTTTCAGCACCGCATAGTTACTTGTTTTCGAGAATTTACCTTGTGGTGCGGTGCAGGGGAAAAACTGCAACACAGGTGCGCCTTCAAGTTCACCAGGTAATACAAATCGCCCCGGTTGCACCCAATGTAGTCCATTGCTCTTACAAGTATGAAGGTACTGAGTGTAGCTATCCGCAATGTTAACCAGTTTCTTCTCATCAGCTTCAGCCAATAGGTCAACGTCGCCAAGCATTGCACTCCACTCTTGCGAGTAAGTTTCTCGGTCACCTTTTAATGCGGCAAACTGAGATTGACTCCACGTTTCAAAATCCATATCCAGTAACGGTAAATCAAGTAACCATTCACCCGGATAGTCAACAATATCGAGATAAAGGGTACTGTTTTTACTCAGTAACTTCTTCGCGCCTTTTGCAGGCTTATATTTGATGGCTAAGCGAATTTCACTGACATCACGTGTTGGTACTGGCCACTCTGGTGGCTGACCATTTAATGATTCCATCGCTTCGTCATAAGAAAAACGCGGAATCATCATGTTGTGTTGTGGGATGCGCTTTGCACCAATAATTCTTCCATCTCTCGCTGATGCAAGAAGCGGTAGATTCTTATGAGTAGAGGTATGAAGAAGTTGGTTAACCAACGAGGTAATGAATGCTGTTTTACCTGCACGAGACAGACCCGTGACCGCTACTCTAATGTGAGAATCCGTTCCTCTGCTTATAAAGTCACTCATTTCTTGAGTTAGGTGTTTCATTTGAACGACTCCGTGATATTTAGGCAAGCTGGTTATGATGATAGAGAGGCAAGCCTATGTTCTTTCCCTGTTGGGATAGTTTGTATGCTGTTGCTTGTTCTTTTGCTAATAGTGGTGAGTATGCAATACCCATTCTTAATGCTAGATGAATAAAAGCCCCTGACTACATTCATAATCAGGGGCTTTGAAATTCTTTAATGAATAGCAGACTAATCGTCTTCTATGAGCTTGTAGATAACAAACAGTGCTATCTCAGCAATCAACCACAATACACATGTAATGGTTACGTATTTTTCGTTAAAGATGCTGATTCCGTGCAAGATCAAATCGTAACCAATGAAACTACCAATCACCACTGCCAAGATAATTTGTAGGATCTGAATAAAACGAGGCATTCCTCTCTCCTATGTTCTTATATCAAACGATGTGTTTATCACTATATCATTGATAATAAGACAAAAGTGCAGATAATGCTGCACTTTTGTCTTTAACTTTCTGTCAAAACTTGCAATTCAAACGCTGAGGTCAGCATCAATTACGACTTTTTGACTTCGGTTGATTAAGCTTTTTCAGCTTCGGCAATTTTCACTTTCCACGTGTCAGGGCCGATCTGGTGAGCGTTTGCGCCCGTTGAGTCAACCGCAACCGTTACTGGCATGTCTTCAACTTCAAACTCGTAAATCGCTTCCATACCAAGATCTTCAAACGCAACAACACGTGCTTTCTTGATTGCTTTTGCTACTAGGTAAGCAGCGCCACCTACAGCCATCAAGTAAACCGCTTTATGCTCTTTGATTGATTCAACCGTAGCAGGACCACGTTCCGCTTTACCGATCATGCCCATGATGCCCGTTTCGTTTAGCATCATGTCTGTGAACTTATCCATACGTGTCGACGTTGTTGGGCCCGCAGGACCTACCGCTTCGTCGCCTACTGCATCCACAGGACCAACGTAGTAGATGAACTTGCCTTTAAAGTCGACGCCTTCAGGTAGACCTTCACCGCTTTCAAGCATGCCTTGAATACGCTTATGCGCTGCATCACGGCCCGTTAGGATTTTGCCTGATAGAAGAACCGTTTCACCCGTCTTCCACTCTTGAACGTCTTCTTTAGTCACTTCATCAAGGTTCACACGGCGTGTGTTTGCGCCCGCTTCCCAAGTGATGTCTGGCCACTCTTCTAGCTTAGGTGGCGTTAGCTCTGCTGGGCCGCTGCCATCTAATGTGAAGTGCACGTGACGCGTTGCTGCACAGTTAGGGATTAAACATACTGGCTTAGACGCTGCGTGTGTTGGTGCGGTTTTGATCTTTACATCAACAACGGTAGTTAGACCACCAAGACCTTGTGCGCCAATGCCCAGCTTGTTTACGCGGTTGAAGATGTCTAGACGAAGCTCTTCTTCTGCGTTCTCAGGACCTTTCTCGATAAGCTCTTGGATATCGATGTGTTCCATCAGAGACTCTTTCGCCAGTACCGCTGCTTTTTCAGCCGTACCGCCGATGCCTATGCCTAGCATACCCGGTGGACACCAACCTGCACCCATCGTTGGTAGCGTTTTCTCTACCCATTCTGCGATGTCATCAGAAGGGTTTAGCATAACCATCTTAGTTTTGTTCTCAGAACCGCCGCCTTTCGCCGCGATTTGAATTTCAACTTTGTTGCCCGGAACCATATTAATGTGAACAACCGCAGGTGTGTTGTCTTTAGTATTAATACGCTTACCTGCAGGGTCCATTAGGACTGATGCACGCAGTGGGTTATCTGGGTTGTTGTAAGCTTGACGAACGCCTTCATCAACCATTTGTTGTACTGTTAGATCCGTTTCCCACTTCACATCCATACCGATGTTCACGAAACAAGTAACGATACCAGTATCCTGACAGATAGGACGGTGACCTTCCGCAGACATACGTGAGTTAATCAGAATCTGAGCGATCGCATCTTTAGCTGCTTGGCTCTCTTCTTTCTCGTACGCTTTTTCTAGGGCTTGGACAAAGTCTAAAGGGTGATAATAAGAAATGTACTGAAGTGCGTCAGCGACACTGCTGATCACATCTTGCTTACGAATAACCGTCATTGCATGCCTCTTTATTGTTCTAGTTCCATGTGGGTTCACTATTTAACGAATAACGCTAAATGAGATCAGTAGGTTTAGCTTTTTATAATGTTGAGCTGTATTTAGTTGCTTTAGCAATCGCTTGCATAGCTTTAAACTAAACCACTTGGATTACAATGTTCTAGGGCGTGTAGACCTTTCGTGGTTCAATTTTGTTCGAGATAAAAGCGTTTTAATCGCGGCGAGGGGGAAGTAGCCTAGTCACTCTAAGCAAATCTCCCTCAACAAAGAGTAAAACGCTTTTAGCCGAACCCTTCGGGCAGCGTTTGCTGGTCATTTCTACTACGTTATCGGCCTCTCATGTAGGCTAGCTACACGTCGACGCCTCTGCCTTGTATAAAGGCCCAGCAACTCGCTGCAAAAATCAGCTCGAAAGATCAACACGCCCTAATCAAGAACCCATTTTATTTTCAATTTATGATACTCTTGCTTCCTCTCACAAGCCATGCAGTGATCGAACTCTTTGTCACAAATTAAACAAATGAATAACAACGAATTTCGCGCTATCCAAATCAAGCCGCTTGAATATCAATCAACTTTAGCTAAACAGCTGTTTTCTCACATCGAAAACCTGCCGTGGGCAATGCTATTACGCTCTGCTTCAGAAAGCCACGTTGATAGTCGATACGACATTTTAGTTGCTCAACCCATCGCCACCTTCGAAACAATTGGTGCAAAAACCACCATTAATGTTAAAGAGACGTGTGAGGTTTCAGATTCCGATCCTTTCGAACTGCTAAACTACTATCAGCAGCAATTGTTACCGGCCACGAATGAGCACTCTGAGTTGCCGTTCATCGGTGGCGCCTTAGGCTACTTTAGCTACGATTTAGGCCGCCGAGTGGAAATACTTCCGGCTACCTCAACACGTGATATTGATGCACCCGATATGGCGGTGGGTCTGTATGAATGGGCAATTGTGGTTGACCACAAGTTGAAAACAGCCTGTGTGGTTGGACAAAACATCGAAGCTCACTGGGATTGGTTATCTCAACAACAAGCTCAACCTAGCGTTGAAGAATTTAGCCTAACGACACAGTGGCAATCGAACATGAGCGAGCAGAGCTACGCAGATAAGTTCGATAGCGTTCAAGAATATCTGTTGTCTGGTGACTGTTACCAAATCAACTTGGCTCAGCGCTTCAATGCCAAATACCAAGGTAGCGAATGGTTGGCCTACGAAAAACTTGAGCAGTAC
This sequence comes from Vibrio sp. T3Y01, assembly GCF_013114525.1. NCBI lineage: Bacteria > Pseudomonadati > Pseudomonadota > Gammaproteobacteria > Vibrionales > Vibrionaceae > Vibrio > Vibrio sp. T3Y01. The sequence goes on from NZ_VTXJ01000014.1 coordinate 58,636, forward strand.
AACTCAGCTCCGTTTTCTGGTTTCATCCGTTTGGCGAACAGTGCCATTATTAGTGTCTCACCAGAACGCTTCCTAGAGCTAAAAGATAACGTTATTGAAACGAAACCGATCAAAGGTACTCGCCCCCGTTCTGATGACCATGTGATCGATGACTCAAATGCACAAGACCTAGCGAGCGCGGATAAAGACCAGGCTGAAAACCTGATGATTGTCGACCTGCTTCGTAATGATATCGGTCGAGTGGCAAAGCCAGGAACGGTTCATGTCCCTAAATTGTTCGATATTGAAAGCTTCCCTGCTGTGCATCACTTAGTGAGTACAATAAGGGCCGACCTTGATTATCAATACTCAGCGACAGATCTACTGAGGGCTTGCTTCCCCGGTGGTTCTATTACTGGTGCACCTAAAGTTCGTGCAATGCAGATCATCGAAGAACTGGAGCCACATAGACGATCTGCTTATTGTGGAAGCATTGGCTATATTAGCCGAAACGGCAGAATGGACACCAGCATTACCATCCGAACTTTAGTGGCGGAGAACAATACGCTTTACGCTTGGGCTGGCGGTGGTGTGGTATTCGATAGTGATTGTGCGTCTGAATACCAAGAGACGCTGGATAAGCTAAGCCGTATCCTACCCGTGCTTGAAGAGTGCTAGGTTAACTAAACGCTAAAAGTATAAGAAAGCCGAAGTCATCTAAATGATCACTTCGGCTTTTTAGTCTCTCAAATAATATATGGATACTATCAGGCGGCATTGGACGGAGTCATGCCCCACTTCTTGAGCATATCTTTAAGGTCGTTGGCAGTGTATGGCTTACTCAGAATGTCATCCATACCACACTGAATGCAGCGTTCACGCTCTTCTAAGGTCGTTCCCGCAGTCAATGCAACAATAGATCTTTCATAGCCTTTCTCTCTGAGTTTCTCTGTTGCTTCAAAACCATCCATCACTGGCATACGGCAATCCATAAATACAATGTCATACTCATTATGAGATGCCAATTCCAGCCCCTCAATACCATTACTGGCGATGGCTGGCTCTATCTCATGCTTACGTAACATCTGTTGGATGATGATCTGGTTCATCTTAATATCATCAACCACCAACACTTTAAGTAATGACAGTTCGACCTCAGTTTCAAAGCCTTTCGATACTTGGTCGCTTTCTGTTGGCATATCGACCACTTGAAGCGGAACCGAAATAGTAAAGGTGGTGCCAGTACCTACAACACTGGTCACCCCAATGTCGCCACGCATCAACGCCACTAACTTACGGCAAATAGCTAAACCAAGGCCTGTACCTTCATAATTTCGGCTACTCGAATTATCCGCCTGTGTAAAAGGTTCGAAGAGTGTTTTGTGGGCGGATTTAGCAATCCCAACCCCAGTATCTTCCACAGAGAAAACGAAATGCTCGTTGTCCCATTCAATATCAACGTTCACATGCCCCTCTTCGGTAAACTTAATCGCATTACCGATGAGGTTTACAAAGAGCTGAGTAATGCGCTCTAAATCGCCTTTGAAGTGAGATGGAACATTTGGTGCCACGCTGATATTAAATTCAAGCTGCTTCTCTTTGGCTCGATTCGTAAAGATGCTTTCAATGGTGTTTCTTAAATCAAGTAGTGCAAACTTCTTTGGAATCAGCTCCAACATGCCCGCATTGATTTTGCTGTAGTCCAATAAGTCATTGATGATGGTCCTTAAAAACTCACCTGATTGACTTAGGTTATTCACAATTTCACGTTGGGAACTGTTGAGCTCGGTATCACTGATTAATTCAGCACTTCCCAATAAACCGTTGAGCGGCGTTCTTAGCTCATGGTTAATCATCGCCACAAAATCGCGCGTCGCCCGTTCAGATTCCTCTGCTCGCTTACGAGACTCAATATTTCGATTGATAGCTAATTGGTGAGTAATGGCACTGCAGATAAGATCTGTAACCAATAAGAGTTGGCTCTCGATAAAATCGACATCTTGTTCAGATAGGTTGACCTTTACGATCAATGCTCCAACGATAACCTTCTCAACCTCAAGCGGTACAGTGAGTAGATCACCTTCCCATTGTGTTTCTCCGATTTTTGGGTCGAAATCACCAACCGATGCATCACCATAATCGTAGGTTTGAAGTTGTGGAAGCAGCTTCGATGGCAATATTAAGCGGCTAGCTTCAATAAGGTAACTGTTTGTCACGTTTGTGGTCAGTTGAGACAGCATCACATCATCTAAGTCGCTTCGAAGAAACGCGCGACCAAAATCTATCAACAGATTATCAATTTGCTCTTGAAACTCGATACGACGAATGTTCGCGTTGGAACGTTTTTCCAACTGCCGCAGGGCAAGCTCCAGCTGTTGGTTGGCTTCGAACAATTCAAGACTTTTTTGCTCCAACAGAGCTTCAGCCACTTTGCGGGCGGCTATTTGGCGCTTTAGTTTGCTCTCTAGCGCGGTTACCAAACTCATATTACTTTTCTACTTTGAGATTAAACCTAACCACACTTTGGTCATCATTTTGAGGTGTCATGTCCACTGCAATCGATTCGCCATGGTACTCGGCACATCCCTCGATTAGCCCTAAACAAACATGAGACATGCATCGTGCGCTTTTATAATCGAAAACAAGCTGGGCTTCTGTTGTCGTGATAAAGCTAAACTCCGGTGGCTCAGCGTCTGGGTAGAGCTTTTTCACTTCAACGTGAATGTAACGCTCAACGTGCTGGATAAATTGGAACGTCGTATTGCTGTGTTTGAGACTCGCTTTATTAGGAATTGAAGCCAATAGATTCTTAAACACCGATTGGCCAAACACTCGTTGCAAGCTGGCGGCGTCAATATCCGTTTTTTTACTTAGGTTAATGATGAGCTTCACTAGATCTTTATGGTCATAACTACCAACCGATGTGTAGATCCCCTCATCTTCCGACATTTCTAGCACTTCTTCCAAAAGCTCTAAACCGAACTTATCTTCAACAAGCTCTAAAAATTCGGTGAATATGATTCCTTTCATCTCATACCTTTTGATCTATTTCTTTTTAGAATGAGCCACTAAGTTGTTGTTATCAAATTCTTGATCAAAAAAAGTACGTTTTCTTGGTTAATTTTATGACCTCGCCCAAGTTGACTCTCCCATATGCTCATATTGAATATAGCAAAAACCGAGAAACAGTAAGTAGCCAAAGCAATCACAGGCAGTTCTAAAGGTTAACAGCTCCGATGATGGTTAGGTTGGCGTTCCACTGTCGGTTGTGCCTATACTTAAAGGCATAATAATCAATATATTGGCATGTTATGAACCGAGATAATTTCCTTCAGCAGTTTCAGCTTAACCCTCCTGCTGGTTATCACCCTGAATCAGTAGAGCGCGTTTCTCATATTAGTGATGATGAATTGCGCAAAGCGGCCGTTGTGGTCGGTTTAGTTGAAAGGGAAGATGGTTTACATGTCATTTTTACTAAAAGAGCGGCTCATTTAAAACATCACCCGGGGCAAGTTAGCTTTCCTGGCGGTAAACATGAGCTTTCCGACCCATCTATGCAATTTACTGCACTTAGAGAGCTTCATGAAGAGGTAGGAATTCGATCGGATCAGGTTAAAATTGTTGGGCAATTACCCACCTTGAGTACTATTAGTAAATTTTCTGTTACGCCGATTGTCGCATTAGTCGATCCTGACTATAAACCCATCATTGATGAGAACGAGGTTGCGTCCATTTTTGAAGTCCCAGCTACCTATGTTTTAGACCAAGCGAAGCTGCATAGCCACACAGTAAACTTTAAGCAAATCAAACATCGTGTTTTCGCGATGCCCTTCGAAGAGCACCTTATATGGGGCGTCACGGCACAAATCATCCAATCATTGCAGCAGCATGTAGTGCAACAAATTACATAACAACTACGTTTTGTTTAATCTCTGTTAACAAACGCTAGCCTTTCTATGGAACAGATTTATTAATGCAATTTTACGCAAACGTTTACTTGGTATAAATCTGTACAGTCACCCCTTTCGGATAAAAAAAACTAATGCCAGACATGAACATAAATCACATGTAGCACGGCATTTTCGTGATCAAAAATCCGTTTTTCGCATATCATGTGACACGCCGTTTCATTACATGATTTAGATCTATTTTTTGCCGAAGAAAATTCTGCAGAATTAGCCCCGACTTATTTCCTGTTCCCAAAAAATGAGTAATTTAACATGAACACAACAACTTCTTCGGCAAATGCCGTTAAAGATTCAAGCAAGTTTAACTATAAAGATTTTACCTGGTGTTTATCACTATTCGGTACAGCAGTTGGTGCTGGCGTACTATTCCTTCCAATTAAAGCTGGTGCGGGTGGTTTTTGGCCATTAGTTATCCTAGCTCTTATTGCTGCACCAATGACTTGGTTCGCACACAAATCTCTAGCACGTTTCGTACTGTCTGCAAAAAACCCTGAAGCTGACATTACAGATACAGTAGAAGAACACTTCGGTAAGACCGGCGCAAACCTTATTACTTTCGCTTACTTTTTCGCTATCTACCCAATCGTTCTGATTTACGGTGTTGGTATCACAAACACTGTTGATTCTTTCCTAGTAAACCAAATGGGCATGGAGTCTATTCCTCGTCCTCTTCTTTCTGGTGCACTTATTCTTGCTATGACAGCGGGCGTTGTATTCGGTAAAGATCTAATGTTGAAAGCAACTTCAGCAATGGTTTACCCACTAGTATTCATCCTACTAGCACTGTCTTTCTACCTAGTTCCAGATTGGAACACTTCAATGATGGAAGTAACGCCTGAATGGTCAACAATGCCTTCTGTTATCTGGCTTGCAATTCCAATCATCGTGTTCTCTTTCAACCACAGCCCAATCATCTCTCAGTTCTCTAAAGAGCAACGTCGTGTATACGGTGAAAACGCAGTTAAGAAAACTGACGCTATCACTGGCGGTGCGGCAATGATGCTAATGGGTTTCGTTATGTTCTTCGTATTCTCTGTTGTACTTTCTCTATCTCCAGAGCAACTAGCAACAGCGCAAGCACAAAACATCTCTGTACTTTCTTACCTAGCTAACGTTCACGAGTCTCCACTTATCTCTTACATGGGTCCTCTAGTAGCGTTCGCAGCAATCACTTCTAGCTACTTCGGTCACTTCCTAGGTGCTCACGAAGGTCTTGTTGGTCTAATCAAGTCTCGCTCTGGTTCTTCAGTAAGCACTATCGAAAAAGTATCTCTAGCGTTCATCGTTGTGACTACTTGGATTGTTGCAGTAATTAACCCAAGCATCCTAGGCATGATTGAAACAATGGGTGCTCCAATGATTGCAGCTATCCTGTTCCTAATGCCTGTATTCGCGATGAACAAAGTACCAGCAATGGCTAAGTACAAAACTTCAGCACCTGTACAAATCTTTACAGCTTTATGTGGTCTAGCGGCTATTAGTTCTGTAATCTACGGCGCTCTTTAATCTATAAGCAGCTTTTATAAGATGCCTTTCATCTTATATCGCGAGATTAGACACAAAATATAATGATAATAAATGAGCCTCCCTACTCCCCTTGGGAGGCTCTCTTTTTGAGGTAATCGCTATGATTAGTGTATTTGATATCTATAAAATCGGTGTTGGTCCATCGAGCTCGCACACAGTTGGACCAATGAAAGCGGGTAAAGAATTTATTGATGACCTACGTTCAATGGGAAAATTGCGCGACATCACTAAAATCACCGTGGACGTATATGGATCACTATCACTGACAGGGAAAGGTCACCACACAGATATCGCAATCATCATGGGTCTTGCTGGCAATACTCCTGAGCGTGTTGATATCGATTCTATCCCGGGCTTTATTGCTCGCGTAGAAGAAACTGAACGCCTTCCTGTTGGCATGCACTGTCACACAGTTTCGTTCCCTCGCGATGGTGGTATGAACTTCCATACTAGCAACCTTTCTCTACACGAGAACGGCATGAGCATCCACGCGTGGATTGACGACGAAGTTGCATACTCAAAAACTTACTACTCAATTGGTGGTGGTTTCATCGTTGACGAAGAGAACTTCGGCAAAGAAGAAGAGAACCCAATCAAAGCACCTTACGAATTCACAACAGCTGAAGAGCTAGTTAATCAGTGTAAAGACAGCGGTCTTTCTATCAGCACTCTGGTTATGAAAAACCAAGCAGCTTTCCACTCTGACGAAGAGTCTCGTACTTACTTCGCAAACATCTGGAAAACAATGCGTGAGTGTATGGATCGCGGTATGAATACTGAAGGTATCCTGCCTGGTCCACTGCGTGTTCCTCGCCGTGCTGCTGCACTACGCCAACAGCTAATGACTTCAGAAAAAACAACAAACGATCCAATGTCTGTTGTTGACTGGGTAAACATGTTCGCATTCGCAGTAAACGAAGAGAACGCAGCTGGCGGTCGTGTAGTTACTGCACCAACAAACGGCGCATGTGGCATCATCCCTGCTGTTCTGGCTTACTACGATAAGTTCATCCAAACTGTGACTGAGAAAGACTACATCCGTTACTTCGCGGCTTCTGGCGCTATCGGTGGTCTTTACAAGCGTAATGCTTCTATCTCTGGTGCAGAAGTTGGCTGTCAGGGTGAAGTTGGCGTGGCATGTTCTATGGCTGCTGCTGGTCTTGCTGAGCTTATGGGTGGTAGCCCTGAGCAAGTATGTATGGCTGCGGAAATCGCAATGGAGCACAACCTAGGTCTAACATGTGACCCAGTTGCTGGCCAAGTACAAGTACCATGTATCGAGCGTAACGGTATTGCTGCTGTAAAAGCAATCAACTCAACTCGTATGGCACTTCGTCGTTCTTCAGCTCCTACTGTTTCTCTAGATAAAGTTATCGAAACAATGCTAGAAACCGGTAAAGACATGAACGCTAAATACCGTGAGACATCTCAAGGTGGTTTGGCTGTTAAGGTTGTTTGTTAATCGACTCCCGCTAACAAACAAGCAATAAAAAAGGAACGCATATGCGTTCCTTTTTTTATATCTCAATATCAGCTGCTGTTCAGCACAGCAATGGTTAAATCACTTGAGAGATAAGTAAGAAGCAACCAAACAACAATGAGAAAAGCATCATTGGTTTGCCACCTTCTGCGCTGTACCTGTCTTCTGCTACTTTCATAAAGCGTTGCTTGTGAACCATGACCAGAGGTACGAATACCGCCAAGAACACCAGAATGATGCCAGCGTAGTTCAGCACTTGTAGAAACTTATCCGCAGCCAGCAGTGAACCCGCTAACGGTAGGATAAAGCTAATGCAGTAAGTCACCGCCGTGTTCTGGTTGAACATATCTCGGTTTTGGTTGAATAGCGACATAGCCACACCAAAGAACGAAGTCAGCAGAGCCAAACCAGTGAAGATAGATAGCACGGTACCAACCCATGGCGACTGAGCTTCAAATGCAGCCATCAAGTCAGATACATTGTGGAAGCTTCTAAACTGCTCTTCACTCAAGTTACCTACCACGGCAAACAACCAACATAGGTAGCACACTAAAGGAATAAGCGAGCCTACAATCACCATATTACGAAGCTGCTTATCGGTCGCTTCATGGTTGTAAGAAACCAATGTTGGAATCACCACCATGAAACCAAAGCTAGTGAACAAGATTGCACTCGTTTTAATTAGGTCTACATGATTGTTACTCGTTACCTGCATTAAGTTATCTTGCGTCATGCTTGGCGCTAAAAACGCCATCGTTGCAAACAAACTTGCTAGCATCACGAAGAACAGTGCACGGTTGAGCTTATCAATCACGCCTGTTCCACTCGCCACAACAGCACCGGCAATCAAGGTAAAAGTAATTTGACTCGTTGTTGCAGTAATATCGACACCGAGGTTAGACAGCAGCTTACTCAGCAAGTCACCTGCACCTAAGATGTAAGCCATTAGCAAGCAAATCAGTAAGGCGTAAAGCAGACCATTGGTGATCAGCTGCCCTTGTTTGCCTAGTGTCTTTCTAGCGATAGAGTTTAATCCTAAGCCACCACCCGCTTTGATGGTTGCTTCAAGAAGTAGTAATGCGGCATAAGTGGTACCGAAACAGATCAGAACCATTAGCAGTGTGCCGTAAAGCAATCCGAATTGAGCTAATACCATTGGGATTGCAAGCATACCAGCACCAAGAGCGGTACCAGCGATAATTAGGGAGCTACCCATCATTTTAATATTCATTGTCTTTAACTTATTTATTTAGTTTTTAATAGGTGTAGTTCTCTGTCATCAACCAAGATGCAAAGAAAATTCGAAAGAAGTTAAGCTTTAAAACGAATATCGATAGGAGCGATAAACGGAGTTAAATCGCGAAAAGGCAGTAGAAAACGAGTAGTACAAGCGAGAGTATAGAGAGGTGTGATCAGATGAAGAAGCCATGTTCTGATGTGGTGACCCTTCTGTGGGTTCGATGATCGGTGATGTAATCTTGAATTTCATGTATGTGTCCAATATCAATAAGTCACATTCCATATTATTTAAAGCAGCGTATCCGTTGCTGCCCTTCCTCTATCATTAGAGGTGACTTCATATTATCGAATGAACTCTGAAACACAACGCTATAACCACATTTTTTGCTATTAAATTGAACAAAACAAGCATTTGGATATTAATTAACCACCAAACATCAAAAAACAATAATCATTATTAATAGAAGACTTGTTAACTAATAAAACTCAACCATCCAAAATAGTACTTTTATTCGCACCAGCTTCGACTCACTTGCTAGGCGAAACTATCAAAATCGGATCCTTACTCTTTAGATGTTCCAATTAGACCTCAGTGATTATACAAACTCGCTACATCACAGAAACAAAACCACAACCGGAGTGTGGTCACATTATTCGATATACCCCATAGGTGGTAAGGACTCTTGCCAGTACAGTATCCGCGTCATCAGAATTAATAAAAACACCTATGCGCTCAACAATAACCTTCAAGATTTTGGTTGCTCTTGCCATTGTATTTACCTTTTTACTGGCAATATCCACCTACTTTCAATACTCCCAACAAAAACAACTGGTTAATTCCGTTCTAAGTGAACAACTTCACGATAAAGCGAGCAACTATTTCGATAGCCTTAATATGATGATGCTGACAGGCACCATGGCACAGAAAGAAACGCTTCGTCAGAAAGCACTCGCGCAAGAAGGTATTGAAGACGTTCGAGTATTACGCGCCGATGCCGTAAGTAAGTTATATGGACCGGGTAACGACAACCAAACACCCGTGGATGCGATTGACAAAAGAGCCTTGTCAGGCGAAACCGTCATCGAGCCATTTTCTGCTGACTGGGGTAAAGGCTTGGTGATAGCTCTACCAATGAAGTCGAGCGAAAACTATCGTGGTACCAATTGTGTCGCGTGTCATATGGCACCAGAAGGTGAAGTATTGGGAGCAATTCGACTAGAGTACAATCTGAGTCATGTTAATTCGCTGATTAACACTCAAACTATGGCTGCGATCGGTATCATGGCAGTGATCTCCTTTGCTGGCTTTGTGCTGACGATGGGGCTGATTCGTAAAATCATTGTACGCCCGCTTCAGCAAACCTCTCGCTTTATGACTCAAGTCAGCAGCGATAAGGACCTTTCCACTCGCCTACCGGAAAAGAGCCAAGATGAAATTGGCACTCTGGCGAAATCAATTAACTCGTTTATGGGCACAGTATCAAGCAGTTTAGAACAAGTACAAGATACCTCTCATAAGCTGAACGCGTCCGCCAATCAACTGACGAGCGTAGCTCAAATTACTGAGCAAGCCGCCAGCGACCAGCAGAATGAGACCGCTGAAGTGCAAAGTAATGTTGAAGGAATACAAGCTCAGCAGGTCAATGTAGAACAAGCGACATTAACCGCATCTGACCTCATCAATCACACTTCGGATGTGGCATGTAAAAGTGCGAACCAAGCCCATGATGCAAGTAGCGAGATAAAGAACCTTGTTACTAGTATTGAAGAGGTGAAACATAAGATCACCACACTCAACGAACAGACAGGCGAAGTGTCTTCGATATTGAGTGTGATCCGTGGCATTGCCGATCAAACCAACCTTTTGGCACTCAATGCTGCAATAGAAGCTGCGAGAGCAGGTGAACAAGGCCGAGGATTTGCAGTCGTTGCGGACGAGGTTCGCCACCTCGCCTCTCGAACAGCAGAGGCCACGGGCAGTATTGAATCAATTATTCACCAATTCCAACAAGGCAGCGAAGAGTCATTAACCTCTGCCGATCGCGTGTGCGAACAAGCACACCAAAGCTCTACCGACATTGATGCACTCTCTATTGAAATGAATAGTGTTGTCGAAGAGATGAAACAGGTGCTCGCCCATGCGCAGAACATTCAACAACAGACGCAATCTACTACCCAGGCAACCAAAGATGTTCAGCAGAAAGTCGAAACCATCACATCGCACGCTAACGACACATCACTATCAGCAGGTGAGACGCGTAATATCAGTACTGATCTAGAAGAGCTGTCTGACCACCTAGAATCCCTGATTAATCAGTTCACGTTATCTTGTACCAAAGACAAAGCCTAAACCGAGAACAGTACCTAACTGTCACCCAACAAAAAAGCGCTCAACCACGAGCGCTTCACCTTTCTACGTAGCCATTACTTAGGCTATGAACTCTATGTTTAAACAGCCGCTAGTGCGTAATCGACACCGCTGATAAATCTTTATGCTTGTGGTACATCGCATGTTTGAAGATTAGCTTAGCACTGACCTCATCCATGCCAGATACATCGACATAAGCCCCTTTCTTACGAAACTTGAAGACCACCTTATCGAGCGCTTCAACCGAGGTGTTATCTAAAAATGACGCCTCAGAAATGTCGATTGTGACCAACGACGTCGCCTTGTCGTAATCGAACAAATCAACAAAGGCATCAGAAGAAGCAAAGAACACATGCCCCTTAACTTTATGAGTGGTATGCATTTGATTGGTCACGACTTCATCGGAGATAAAGACCATAGACTTGCTCGTGTGAGCATAAAATAGGGCCGAAAGCACCACGCCAACCGCGACACCAATCGCTAGGTTATGAGTAAAGACAACCACCACAACCGTTGCCAGCATGGTGACATTGGTCGGTAAGGTATGATCTTTAAGTTCGACAATCGATCGCCAAGAGAAGGTACCGATCGATACCATGATCATCACAGAGACAAGTGCCGCCATCGGTATCAGCTTTAACCAGTCTGCAGCGAACACCACCATGAGCAATAGAACCACACCTGCAATCATGCTGGATAGTCTAGTAAGGCCGCCAGACTTAATGTTAATGATCGACTGACCTATCATCGCGCAGCCCGCCATACCGCCAAACAGTGACGCAACAATGTTCGCGACACCTTGCCCTTTGCACTCGTTGTTCTTATTACTTTCGGTATCCGTCAGATCGTCAACAATGGTCGCAGTCATCAAGGATTCCAGTATGCCAACGACTGACAAAGCGATGGAATATGGAAGTATGATTTCGAAGGTGTTAAGTGTGAATGGAATATTCGGAATTGAAAACACGGGTAACGAATCAGGAAGTTTGCCCATGTCACCAATAGTTCTCACTTCTAGGCCAAACATCAAACTGATGATGGTGAGCACAATAATCGCCACCAAGGGTGATGGAATTGCGCTGCCCAATTTCGGTAAGTAAGGCAGTAAGTAGATGATCGCTAATCCTAATACGACCAACAAATATACGCTTGGAGGTACGTTGGTAAGCTCCGGCAATTGAGCCATAAATATAAGAATAGCAAGCGCGTTCACAAATCCGGTAATCACAGATTTAGACACGAAATTCATCAAATTACCAAGCTTCAAATAGCCTGCAACAATCTGAATGACACCTGCAAGAAATGAAGCTGCCAGTAGATAGTCGAGTCCGTGCTCTTTGACTAACGTAACCATCAACAAAGCCATTGCGCCTGTCGCGCCGGATATCATCCCCGGACGGCTACCCACTAAAGCGGTGACAACACAGATACAGAATGAAGCGTATAAACCCACCTTAGGGTCGACGCCTGCGATAATGGAAAATGCGATAGCTTCAGGGATCAATGCAAGTGCTACCACAATCCCAGATAATGAATCTCCTTTAATATTTGATAACCAGTGTGTTTTTAAATAATTAAGCATGTAATTCTCTTTTACTTGTACAGCCTATCCTGCCTTGTTCAGACATATTGTATTCGACTGTTTTTCATGAATGAGCGAGCGCTCGAAAAGTGCGGGTGTAGAGAGAATGCAGGGGCTAAGGCGGCGTAATTAACACGTGAATATTAAACTCCTCTGGTGATTCTTTAATTCGCAGCAAAGTGAATTCGCGACAAACAAAGAGGGTGAATGGTCTCCTAGATAGGAGAAACCGCGACAATATAGTGTGAGGTTCAATGTAATCACACAATCATTATTGGAAACAAAGATTACAATGGAGCAGCGACCAACTCATCACAGGCGTGGCACGTGACAACATGCAAGAAGTGGAAACAGACTAAGAGATCGAACAAAAAACCAACCCTTATTGGGTTTTATGGCTGACATACACAATATTTCTTTCTACAAGCAAGAATAAAGGTTGAAGCTCTCCGTATGACAGGTAATATGTTCCATTGATTTAAAAAGTTTATACAACTCAATGTTTCGATTGTTTTTTGTTCAAAATGTAGCGAACTATAAACAATCAATTGCAAACATTGCGTTGAATTTGTCCCTCAATGGAGAATGAAACCAACATGACTTACGCGCCTGTAAAAGACGTACTTGGCGGCAAGCTAGCAGTAGACAGTGAAGTAACTGTTCGCGGCTGGATCCGTTCACGTCGTGATTCCAAAGCTGGAATCTCTTTCCTTGCCATTTATGACGGCTCTTGTTTCGACCCGATTCAGGCCGTGGTCCCTAATAATCTTAATAATTACGAAAACGAAGTACTAAAGCTAACGACTGGCTGCTCTGTTGAAGTAACAGGTAAGATTGTTGAGTCTCCAGCGAAAGGTCAAGATTTTGAGCTTGCTGCAACTGACGTTAAAGTTGTTGGTTGGGTTGAAGACGCAGAAACATACCCAATGGCGAAAACTCGTCACTCTATCGAATACCTTCGTGAAGTAGCTCACCTACGTCCACGTACAAACGTAATCGGTGCAGTAGCGCGTGTTCGTAACTGCCTATCTCAAGCGATCCACCGCTTCTACCACGAGCAAGGTTACTTCTGGGTATCTGCTCCGCTGATCACTGCTTCTGATGCTGAAGGTGCAGGTGAAATGTTCCGCGTTTCTACGCTAGACCTGGAAAACCTACCTCGCACAGAAAAAGGCGATGTTGACTACAACGAAGATTTCTTCGGTAAAGAGACATTCCTAACAGTATCTGGCCAACTAAACGGTGAAGCTTACGCTTGTGCACTAAGCAAAGTTTACACGTTCGGTCCTACGTTCCGTGCTGAAAACTCAAACACAAGCCGCCACCTAGCTGAGTTCTGGATGGTTGAACCTGAAGTTGCTTTCGCGGATCTAGAAGATATCGCTAAGCTATCTGAAGACATGCTTAAGTTTGTATTCAAAGCCGTACTAGAAGAGTGTCGTGACGACCTTGAGTTCTTCGCTCAACGTATCGACAAAGAAGCAATCACTCGCCTAGAGCAGTTTGTAACTTCTGATTTCGCACAAGTAGACTACACTGACGCAATCCAGATTCTTCTAGATTCAGGTCGTGAGTTCGAGTTCCCGGTTGAATGGGGTATCGATATGTCTTCTGAACACGAACGTTTCCTAGCTGAAGAACACTTCAAAGCGCCAGTAATCGTTAAGAACTACCCGAAAGACATCAAAGCATTCTACATGCGTGCGAACGATGATGGTAAGACGGTAGCGGCAATGGACGTACTAGCACCAGGCATCGGCGAAATCATCGGTGGTTCTCAACGTGAAGAGCGTTTAGACATCCTAGACGAGCGTATGCGCGAAGTAGGCATCGACCCTGAGCACATGAACTGGTACCGCGATCTACGTAAATACGGCACAGTGCCTCACGCTGGTTTCGGCCTAGGCTTCGAGCGTCTAGTATCTTACGTAACAGGCATGGGCAACGTACGTGACGTTATCCCATTCCCACGTACTCCTCGCTCTGCAAACTTCTAATTCCGCATTAAGCTCGAATTAAAAGAAAGAAAATAAAAACCTCCGCAATAGCGGAGGTTTTTTTTATATTCAGAATACAAACGAAAAAGTTATTAGGAGTCATGCTACACCAAGCTCCTGATAGGTGTGCTAATCAACATCTTGATTACTAGCGTACTTTATTGCCAAGCCACAGATCGCCATCATCACGAATGGAATCGCAGCGGTGGTGTACTCCGCCCAAGCCATATCAGCGAATGCTTTTGCCAATAATACATGGCCAAGAATAAGTAGAAGCGCACACACAATCGCGACAACAATCAGCTTCAATTCATTTCCCATAGTCATCTTCAACATAACAGTCTCTCCAATATTCGGTCTACCGTTATTGAATCACAACTCTGTAGCCAATAAGGCGTACAGTTTCGCCACATTAAAACCGTACAGTTAGCATTATGTCGTTTTTTATGAGTCAGTTAGCGTTTAGGTCGGCACTTAATTCGCTGACTGATGTGCGAGTTTTCCAAGCAGTTTCAGGGCTTGCTCTCTTTCTTGAGTCAGTTCATAAGAGAAGTTCAGTCGAATAGCGTTATCCACACTACCCTGCTCACTAAACAAATCACCCGATGCGACACTTATCCCCTGTGCGATCGCTAGTTGATGAAACTGCTGGCTATCGAAACCAGCAGTGAAACGTATCCAAATAAAATAGCCACCAGCGGGTTCTTCAAGCTGAATAGAGTGTGGGAAATATTGTTTGATGACCTCTAAAAAGCGTGCTTTTCTCTGCAAGAGATTCTTACGTAATTTACGCAGATGATTATCGTAGCTTTCATGAGTTAGAAAATGTGCGACACCAAGCTGAACTGGCGCACTACTAGAGAGCGTGGATAGCAGTTGCAACTTCTGAATCGCATCGTTGAAGCGAGTGTTGACCACCCAACCCACGCGGTAGCCAGGGCAAAGACTTTTTGAATAAGAACCACACAGCAAAACCGAATCCGTTTTATCAAACGCCTTCAGAGGCTTAGGTTTGTGTCCTTCATAGTAAAGATCACCATAAACGTCATCTTCAATAATGTAGGTATTGTGCTGCTCTGCTATCTCTACAACGCGGCGTTTAGCTTCGTCTGATAGACTTGTGCCTGTCGGATTTTGAAAAGTCGTCATCAGCCAACATGCTTTCACATTATGGTTCTTCAGTACGCTTTCAAACTGTTCAATATCCAATCCGTTGACTGGGCAAACATCCACTTCTATCGGTTTGAGCCCTAACCTCTCTACCGCTTGCAAAGCGCCATAAAATGCCGGCGATTCAATCACAACATAGTCGCCAGATTGAGTCACGGTTTGCAGGCTCAAGTTCAGAGCTTCCATCGCACCCGAAGTAATCACAATATCTTGATGGTTAACCGTAATTCCTTGCTGTAGATAACGCTGTGCTATCTGCCTTCTTAAAGATTCACTTCCAGGTGGTAGATTGTTAATGACACTAGCACCCGTCATCTTCCTGCCGGCGCTGGCTAGATTACGAGTTAAGGTAGGTAAAGGAAAAAGGTCTGGGTCAGGAAAAGCGGAGCCAAAAGGAATGACGCCTTCTGCTGAGCTGGACTTTAAGAAATCGAACAAGCGATCATTAATCGCCTTCTTCTCTCGTGCTACTGGCGCTTCGTAGTCAACGCCGTCGACCTTAGGGGCGACAAAGTAGCCAGACTGAGGCTTGGCAATGATCCAACCTTCACTTTCTAACAACTGATAGGCTTGTAAAACAGTACTATTACTGACGTTATAGTTACGACAACTCATGCGTACAGAAGGGATCTTCTCCCCTGAACGCCACGTGTTATTAGCGATCTGAGTCCGAATATCCTTTGCAAGCTCTTCATAACGCGCCATCTAATTGTACTACCTAGATAAATTCCTGTGGACGGGTGATCTTATCATTAACGTGATCAACTATTGCTTCTATCCATATGATTGCACCTAATTTCTATAATTGTGTGAATTGGTTCACAGATAACTTTGTAAGCTTTGCTAAGTTTGTACCCAAGGTAAGAGCTAAATTCGCTTTACGCCTCAATAATTTGATGTAACCCAAAAACATGCGAGATAACAATGAAAAAAATAGAAGCAGATCAGTTAAGTTATAAAGGAGAGTCAAACGGTGTTCACAGTTGGACAACACCGAGTGGCCAGCCATACTACTGGCACCCAGATTGGCTCCATATTGCTGAAGATGCGACAGGCTCACATCCAAAGCAGAAGCTAGATGTAGAGCAAGATCAATCACCTACTGAAAAGCACGCGGTATCCGCAATTCTTAAGCACATCAACCAATGGGCAGCAGACAAACTGGCGTCACACCCAGAGATTGAAACTGGTTCAATTGAAGCAGAAATCAATCTGAAAAAGTAACCGCCTTTTAATAATCGTTAGGTCGCGTTGTAGCAAATCTTCTCAGCTCTCATCGCAACCTGATCGACGTAATAGCCTCGAGACTCAACCGAGGCTATTCAAACCTCTTCATAATAACGCTGTAATATTCCCCACCTAGCTAACAAAAATCCAACACTAACCACTTTCTTGTATCAATCCGCGAAAGCTATCGATAGAATTTCCGGTCTCATTCATGTCATCTATGTTAATCGTGCGTGCGTCTTTATCCGTCAATCAATCTAAGGCTCATGTAAATCAACAAGAACAAAGGCTTATCGATGGATACTTCTAACTATAATAAATCGCTAACGACCCAGTTATACGCTATCGCCGGGGTGCTCTTTGGCACTTATGGTAGCCGAGTGTGTCCGATGCTTGAGAGCCTATCCACACTTGAGATTTTCACTCACGTCAGCATCGTTTTTGTCTTGGTTTGGCTTGTTCGTCACTTTTTATTCGCCAATCACGCTTTGGTTAAGCAAGGCAGGTTTGCTCAGCTTGATACCTTTCTGTTCTTTGCAGCGAGTATCCCATTCGCACTGTATTACAACCTTAGCTACGAGTTCACCGTAGACAGTAATCTAAAAGTCTTATTTGGAATGAGCTTATTTGGCTTCTTTACCGGCACCATTCTCCAGCTAAGCGCCAAACTAAAGCAAATGGACGATATGGAAGCCACAGGGACGTATGATTTTCAGCTGGTCGGTGAAAGAAGCTCGCTAGTTAAACAGATGATTGGCTTGGTGATGGTACTTCTTGTCACACTGACGACCATGCTAACCATGATTGCAGTCAAAGACATATTTTGGCTGGAACACAATCCAGCCCGCTTACTCGATGGCACAGGCAAGATCAGCGTAATCAAAGAATTCATCTATTTAGCACTTGTATTAGGCGGCTACGCTATTGTCATCATGACACTGTGGAGCAAGCTGATTAAGCGTATTTTGCTTAGCCAAGAGTGCGCATTAAACAAGGTGACAAATGGAGAGCAAGGTGTCCGCCTGCCTATTTTCGGCTATAACGAACTTGGCTCAATGGCATCCATGACCAACACCATGCTCGATAGCTTGGAAACAGCGCAAAACGAAGTGAAAACCACACGCGATGTCGCGATTGTCAGTCTATCTGCACTTGCCGAATCGAGAGATAATGAGACAGGCGCGCATATCCTTAGAACTCAAGAATACGTTAAGGTACTCGCACAAGAGCTTAGTAAGTCTGAAACCCATTCAGCCTTGTTAACTCCAAACTATATCGAACTGCTTTATAAGTCTGCGCCACTGCATGATGTTGGCAAGGTAGGCGTTCCTGATAGCGTGCTGTTGAAACCGGGAAAATTGACTGACGAAGAGTTTGAAATAATGAAGGGGCACCCTGCTATTGGCGCTGAAGCCTTATCTATCGCTGAAAAGCAGCTCGGGAGCAGTTCTTTCTTAAGAGTGGCGAAAGAGATTTCCCTGACTCACCACGAGAAATGGAATGGCAGCGGCTATCCAAATCAATTGTCTGGCGAAGACATCCCTTTATCTGGTCGTTTAATGGCATTAGCCGATGTTTATGACGCATTAATCTCTAAACGCGTCTATAAGCCAGCATTTACACATCAACAAGCCAAAGCGATCATTTTAGAAGGTGGAGCTTCTCATTTCGATCCGCAAGTTGTTCAAGCCTTTTTAGCCGTCGAAGACCTTTTTGTTGAAATAGCGGCCACTTACAAAGATGGAAAAAACGAAGAAAACGAACTGGAGAGAGAAAGCCTTATTACTTCCACCGCATAATCTTTTCAAAAACCACTAACTTCTTGCACCCTATAGGTTAATCCGTAGGGTGTTTTGTTATCAAATACCCTCTTTAGTCAATAAATCTGATTGAAATGGATTTTTTTTGGTCTTTCTGTTCACTTCGTATTGTCTTAAAAATTCCATACAGGTATAACTACCCATAGATACTATCCCCTCTCAATTGACATGGATGAAGATTATGTTTGAAAAAGTGTTAGCTGCGCCTGCCGACCCTATCCTCGGCCTTACTGAAGAGTTTAAAAACGACTCTCGTGCAGAGAAAATCAACCTTGGTGTTGGCATCTACAAAAATGAAGATGGTCAAACGCCAGTACTTAAAACAGTAAAGAAAGCAGAAGCTGCACTTCTTGAAAACGAAAAAACCAAATCTTACCTAACGATTGAAGGTACAGCTGAATACGGCCTAGCAGTACAGAAGCTACTTTTCGGTTCAGATGCAGAAATCGTAAATTCTCAACGTGCTAAAACAGCACAAGCTCCGGGTGGTACTGGTGCTCTACGTGTTGCAGGTGAATTCATTAAGCGCCAACTTGGCGATGTGAAGATCTGGATCAGCAACCCAACTTGGGCTAACCACAACGGCGTATTCGCTGCTGCGGGTATCGAAACAGCTCAGTACAGCTACTACAACGCTGAAACAAAAGACAAAGACTTCGCTGGTATGGTTGCAGACCTAGAGAAAGCATCTGAAGGTGATATCGTTCTTCTTCACGGCTGCTGTCACAACCCAACAGGTATTGACCCAACAGCTGAAGAGTGGGAAGTACTGGCTAAGCTCGTTGCTGAGAAGAAGCTTCTTCCACTATTCGACTTTGCTTACCAAGGTTTTGCAAAAGGCGTTGAAGAAGATGCTGCTGGCCTTCGCACTTTCGCTAAATACAACAAAGAGATTCTAGTCGCGAGCTCGTTCTCTAAGAACTTCGGTCTGTACAATGAGCGTGTTGGTGCATTCACTTTGGTTGCTGAGTCTGCAGACGTAGCAACAACAGCATTCTCTCAAGTTAAGAGCATCATTCGCTCTATCTACTCTAACCCACCAGCGCACGGTAGTGCTGTCGTAACTCACATCCTTGGCGATGCTGGTCTACGTGCTGAATGGGAAGCGGAAGTCGCTGAAATGCGTGACCGTATTCAAGAGATGCGCGAACTGTTCGTTGCAACACTGAAATCTGAAGGTGTTGATGCAGACTTCACGTTCATCGAGCGCCAAAACGGCATGTTCTCTTTCTCTGGTTTGAGCAAAGAGCAAGTAAACCGCCTAAAAGACGAATTCGCAATCTACATTGTTGGCTCTGGCCGCATCAGCGTAGCGGGCATGACTAAGTCAAACATGGGCCCTCTATGTAAAGGTATCGCTGCGGTTCTTTAATCGTAACAATACCAAGTCTGCTCTTGCAGACACTTAGATATGCAAAAGCCAGCGATTAAGCTGGCTTTTTTGTAGCTGTCGTAACGCATTAGATTTAATTCTATTAGTACTCGAGGAAGAACTCGACACCTAACTCATTCGTCCTCTCACTTACGCCTGTGCTCCCCTCACCATCTCTATGTTGGTATGAGCCACCAATCGCAAACTTGTTGGTCACTAAATAACGTAAACCTAGGTGGTAAATCTCTTCATCGAATAAATCGCTGCGGTTAAGTTGCACGCTACCGTTCGCAATCCAACGTTTAGCAAAGCCATAGTTAAGCTCGGCTTTAACACCTTGGACAAATTCCGTGTCCGACTCTAAGGTCTCGTTGGTGCCATTCAGCTCAACTTCCCCTTTAGTCACACCAAGCAAATAAGAAGCGACAATATCCAAGTCTTTCTTGATGCTATAACGATAACCCGCACCAGCCATTAGTGTATCAATACGAGTAGTACTCTCGTCAGGGTGGATGAAACGCGCGCTATAATCACCAAGCAGTAACCAATCATCGGTCATGGTGTAGCTAATACCTAATCCAAACGCCGATGCATTATTATTGCCCCCAGCGTCTTCGTTTAAACTGCCTGAATGCGCCGTTGCATAAACGTGGTCGTAATCAAGAATATCCACACTGTGAGTGTCTGCCCACAAACTTGGAGAAAACATAAAAACTGCAGATACAAAACTAAGCTTCCACTTCGACATTCCCATCATCCTTAAACTGTCACTCCATTATTTGAAAGGTTAGTCTATCCCTAAGACTTTAAAAAGGTTTTAGCTCACAGATTGATTTGTGACGGCAAATTATTATCAAATGTTGTACCATGAAATCATACAAACCAATGGATGATTACTATGGATGCTGAGTTATTAGAGATTCAAAACTTTCTGGCGCAATACCCCCCTTTCAATGAGCTCCCTGAGGAGATGTTGACGAAAGTGACCAGTAGCGTGGAAATTTCTTATTACCGCCAAGACACACCTATCATTCACTTTGGTGATCAAATTCATGACCTGTATATGGTTCGAAGCGGCGAAGTCGAAGTCTATCGTCGTAAAGGCGAGCTGTATAACCGCCTTGATGAAGGCCATCTGTTTGGTCAAATGGGCCTGCTTACCAACAATAAGGTACGCTTCCCAGTAAAAGCGACCGAAGATACGCTGCTCTATTGCATTCCTGAGCCTATTTTCCAAGAGCTCTACGATAACTACGACTCTTTTGCGGATTTCGTAGAGGTTGAGGATAACGCGCGCTTACGTCAGGCAAACTCAAGTAATAACGATGCCAACGACCTCACGACATCTAAAGTGAAAACGCTGCTGACCAGTGAAGCACCGATGATTGAGAAAACGCGCACCATTCAACAAGCGGCCACCATGATGGCGGAAGAGAATGTCTCTTCCTTGCTGATCATCGACCCTGACATCGTTGAAGATGATGAAGACGACTCAACGCCCGTTATCGGTATTATTACAGACCGAGATTTGTGCACTCGCGTACTGGCAGAAGGTCTAGATCCATCCGATGAAGTCTCTAGCGTGATGACACCTGAGGTTATCTCTCTTGACCACAATGCCTATGTATACGAAGCCATGATGACCATGCTTCGCTACAACGTGCACCACTTACCTGTCCTGAAAGATAAGAAGCCAATCGGTATTATCGAAGCGACCGACATCGTCCGTTACGAATCTCAAAACTCGCTGCTCTTAGTAAGTAGTATCTTCCAGCAACAAAGCATCGAAGATCTCAAAGTGCTCTCTGAGCAAGTGAAAGACAGCTTTGTCCGTCTCGTTAACGAAGATGCCAATGCTCATATGGTTGGCACCGCAATGTCGGTAATTGGTCGTAGCTTTAAGCAGCGTATTATCGAACTCGCCGAAGAGCAGTTAGGCAAATCACCAATTCCATATTGTTTCCTAGCATTAGGCTCTATGGGGCGTGATGAACAACTGCTGGTGACAGACCAAGATAACGCCATCATTCTTGATGACACCTACGACGAAGCAAAGCACGGCAAGTACTTTGAAGCACTCTCAAAATTCATTTGTGACGGCTTAGACCAATGTGGTTACGTGTATTGTACGGGTGACATCATGGCGACTAACCCAACTTGGCGCATGACACGCAGAGAATGGGAAGAGTGCTTCGCCGACTGGATTGATGATCCAAACCCGAAAGCGCTATTGAACGCATCGATCTTCTTCGACCTAGATGGTGTTTATGGCCGCCTGAAATGGGCAGAACAGTTAAACAGCTTTATCGTAAGACGTGCACGTAAGAACAACCGCTTCCTGGCGTGTCTGGCACGTAACGCGCTCAACCGTACTCCACCACTTGGTTTCTTTAAAGACTTCGTTATGGAGAAAGATGGTCGTCATAACAACTCCATCAACCTCAAACGACGTGGTACGGCTCCTCTCGCCGATTTGATTCGAGTTCACTCTCTTGCGGTGGGCTCTCGCTCTAAAAACTCATTTGAGCGCTTAGACGACATTATCGACGCCGGTATTTTGCCAAAAGGCAGAGCACAGGATCTTAAGGACGCAATGGAGTTCATCTCTCTGGTGCGCATTCGCCACCAAGCGCACGATGTTGATAACAATGTTGAGCCGGATAACAACATCGAACCGGAAAACCTGTCTGATTTTGAACGTCGTAACCTTAAGGATGCATTCCAAATCTTAAGTAATGCGCAAAACTTCCTTAAGTTCCGTTACCAAGCCAGTAACAAGTTTAAGTAGGGCCTATGAACAAACTATTCAGATCACCCGCGGTCGATTGGCCATTTAAGTTTGCTCAAAAGCTTGAACGTGCCCAGGATGAACGCTTAAAACAGTTCTACAGCCAACCGCTTCCTGCGCCTGACACACCACTTTCAGAGGTGATGTTCTTAGCGTTGGATTTCGAAACGACTGGCCTGAACCCTTCTAAAGATGGGATCATCACCATAGGTTTGGTGCCATTCACCCTTAACCGAATCTACCTGCGACAAGCAAGGCACTGGACATTACGCCCAAGTCAGAAGCTAGAAGAGGAGTCAGTGGTAATCCACGGCATTACCCACAATGACATCATCGATGCACCGGATCTTGATGAAGTGTTGGATGAAGTATTGCAAGCGATGGCTGGTCATATTCCCGTTGTTCACTACCGTCGTATCGAGCGAGATTTCTTAAACAACGCATTGAAAGTGCGATTGAATGAAGGCATCGAGTTTCCGGTGCTGGACACGCTAGAGATTGAGTCTCAGATCCAGAACAAGCTGGCTGGCGGCCTGTGGAATAAATTAAAAGGTAAGAAGCCTGGTTCGGTTCGACTAGGGCAAAGCCGTCGTCGATACCACCTGCCCGACTACACGCCACATCATGCGCTTACTGATGCAATTGCAACCGCAGAGTTGCTTCAAGCACAAGTTGCTCATCACTTTTCGCCTGATATGCCGCTGAAGAGTTTCTGGCTATAACGGCAATTACGAAGCTCATCAGACTTAAAAAGCCCGCTATATCTCAATAGCGGGCTTTCTCTATCTAACGACTGGTTTATACCACTGTAGGCCCAACCAAGCGCATTTCCCAATCTTCGACTTTACCCGTTTCGAGGCGACGTGCAACAAGCGCTCCCCAAGACTCAACCAATGGCAATACCGTCATTTGACTTAATAAGTCTTTATCTAAACTTCCTGTAAAAACTGCCCCCATGATACGAGCAAGCGACCAATCAGGATAAGGACGCTCGCACAGTATGATCTCATCACCTGCACCGATCTCGCCCTCTTCTAACACTCGGAAATACCAACCGGTTCTGAGTGTGTCTTGCAGCCTTTTTGCCATATCGTGTTGGTCAAAACGCACATTGAGCTTCCAACAAGGCATACGCCCTTGCGATACTTCCAACAAAGTAGACCCAATACGGATTTTATCTTTTAAGCAAATCGATTGTTCGGTCACGCCGCTTGAGCTGATGTTCTCCCCAAAAGCGCCAGCTGATTGAAAAACACCTTTGTCGCCCAACTCCTGTTGCCAAACTGGGTAATGTTCGCTTGGGTAGATATGAAGGGCTTTTTGAATGCCGCCATGAAAACGCGGATCACCTTGCTCATCATTGGTAAAACCCAGCTCCGTTGCGTGTTGACGCTCCAACAATACTTGTTTGTTGATGGCACTTTTTGCACCATGTGCGAAAGCGACCGTTTTGCCTGCCAATACATTGTTTACCACGCCTAACTTCTTCATATCTCTCCCTTCTTGTCTCAATCTTATTGTTCTTTCTGCGAGAATATTGTCTTCTACGAGCAGTACTATCGCTCGCCTAATGATCTAAATATCGGAATCGCCGCCAACACTTCAATACTCTGGTCGGTGCTTTTGAGGTAGCGAGTCTCACTATCAGAAGCCAACACATGACGCTGATAGCCCTCTTCGATTGGAAACTTAGCTAATACAGTATCGAGTGATGTTTCACACTTTCTGCGGTCGATATTCTCAATATCAACTTTAAACAAAAGCTGGTTTTGTTTGGATATCTCTACTTGAAAGCGCATGCTCGTATCCTCTCGGCTTCATTCTATTTGTCGAGCATGATAGCCTAGGGTCGCTCCGTCAGAATAGGGACATAAGGACACTTAACCATGCTAACCCGCCAAATCGATTCTCGTACTGGAGTGGTCACCTCCAACAAGATGATGGTCGCCAATCCGAACTCGCCCGCGCTCGTTAAGACTATCGACATGCCGAAAGGTTACATCGATGCGATGCACCAACACACATGGCATCAAGTGATCTTTCCACTCAAAGGTTTGCTACAAACTCAAACAGAACACTATCAACACCTTGTGCCGCACACATCGGCTTTGTTTGTACCTGCCGGTATTTCACATGAATCTATCGCATTGAGCCATACCACGTTTGTTGGCATTTACCTTAACCCAGCCTTTGGAACAAAGTATGAGCCCGAAGTTAGAACCATTACACTGACTCCTTTTCTAAACGAGCTATTACAAGAAATTCGCAGACAGTGTGAGGGATTGGTGAGCGATGAAGAAGTGTCTCGCCTACTGTCCGTATTGCACGACCAAATAATGAAAGACAACGTACAGACATTTCAGCTGTTGTTGCCTCAAGACAGGCGCTTGAAGTTGATATTTGAGGCCCTCACTGATGAGCCAAATTTAGATTTATCGCTCAAAGCGTGGGGAGAAAAAGTAGGTGCATCCGAGCGAACCTTGTCGCGTTTATTTTCAAAGGAGTTCAACACCTCATTCCAGCTGTGGCGTCAACAAATACGACTGATTTACTCATTGTCCCTGCTAGACGAAGATGACTCAATACAAAGTATTGCTGATCAAGTGGGTTACCAAAACGACTCCTCTTACATTAAAGCCTTCAAAGCGACTTTCGATGTCACGCCACAGCAGTTTCGCTTTAATGGGCGTCGAAGCTAAGAACGCCCGCCTTTAGTCCTTAATTCCGACTCTAATTCTAACTAATGTTTGATTCGCGCGACTTTACTGCCTCAGACAAACCTTGGTAATAACGACGCTTTTGAAGATACATATCTTCATCGGCTTGAGAGAACAAGTCTTCTATACCGGTCGACTCTGTTGAAGCGACCCCAATCGAGAATCTAACCGGAATGCTACCGCCGGCTTGCGTTTCGACAACCTGCTCAAATTGATCTGCATATAGTCGTTGAGCTAATTGCTGAGGATCTTGTGCTTGTTGATCGGCTGGTGCCAAAGTAAGAATGGCAAATTCATCACCGCCTAATCGATACAGGTTGCTCGCCCCGCTTAACCGATTACGAATGACGTTTGTACAACCTTTTATCAGCTCATCACCCACGGCATGACCATGCTGGTCATTGGCGGCCTTTAATCCATTAATATCAATGATCAACAAAGATAAGCTATCTTTATTCTCGGTCGCGCATTGTTTATAAAATTCCAGATCTTCATCGAAGGCTTTACGGTTATAACACCCCGTAGGCATGTTGATACGATTCATATTTTCTAGCTCAACCCAACCTACTAACTGCTTTTGGTATAAGTCAAAAATCAGCTGGTCTTCTTCATTCAGCAAAGCAAAACTTTGAGAGAAAAAGTGACCAATCGTTATCTCTTTCGAGTCTTTTAAAACCTTGTAACGATCAGAAAAGTCGTTGTCCACGATTTCTCCGTCAGCAATACAACTAAAGCTGAACTCAATTAGGCAATTCGGAAGGAGTGATTCGAGTTGTCGATTAACATGTTCTGGAATCAGTCGGTATTCAACATTTTGCCTCGTGGAAGCAAACTTGACGATCTTAAGAATACGGTTTTTCTGAGACTCTTCACGAGCCAATGAATGCGTTAACCTACTCGTCTTCTCTTCTACGGTTTGCTCTAACTGAAGGTTGAAATTCTCCAGCTTGTGATTACTCTCTTGGATTTGGTGGTAAGCACTTCTTAACTGGTCATTACGAACTCGTGCCTCACTTAATTGATGCTGTATTCGTCCCCACATTTTTTCCAGCAAACGACTAAATGTAATGAACTCTGTAAAATGATGTTCATTTGCACCGTGACTAGGCGGTCGATTGTTTGAATAGGATTCAACAGATTCTGTCAGTAGATTCAATTGTTTAGAGAACCAACGATTAAGCACTAAAGCAATAACGATGGCAGCAAATAATGTCGCGAAGAATATTCGAATAAACACAACTTGAGATTGCTGCATCTCCAACAAACGAGCCTCATCAGACACCTGGTGTCTTACTCCTAGGACAAGATTTTTCGAAAACAAAGTGTTGTTGTTGGATACAATTTTACTGTGCGCCCAAGTGCTGTCTTGCGCATCAGAAGGTAGGTATTTAAATCCAACAGATTCGTTTTCATATAAGAATGGCGCGACTTTCGAATCTAATCTATCGTACCCCATCAACACGACAAGATAACCTTGTGGTGTGTAGTTGGAACCCTCGATGAGTCGATATGGCAGTATTGGTGCGACAAAAGCAATGCCTGACTTCGCATCATCAGCAAGTTCTGACTCAGTGAATTCAATATGGTACATCTTGCCTTGTGTATATGCAGGCTGAGGATGCTTGAGTTCCTCTAATAACTGACTTTGTTCAAAGTGGTACAAGCTGCCATTACTGTCATAAATGGGTTTCCAGTTGCGATCTAATATGTATGTCGCCGACACACTATCCGCGAGTGTGTTAAAGCTGTCCATCTTGTCCCACACAACGCTAGAGAAAAAGATATTCCCACCCGCTTTAATCAGGGAACGATCTTGTGAATACCATTGGGTGAGGCTGGCAGTAAGGTCGATCTGCTCCTGCACCGTTTGTTGTATACCAGCTTTAGAATTGGCCAGTTTGATCTCTTTCTGTTCCAAAGAGCTCTCATTCTGCATATTCAGTATGAGTTGACCCGCTAAATAAACAGGCAGCAAAGAGCAAGCAAATAACACTAAACCCGTCGAGTACTTCAATGAGAACTTCATTGTGCAGACCTCATGGTCGCTGAGTAATACGCGACAAAGTCATCGTAAAATTTATGTAGCTTCTGCTTTGGCATTCCCGATTTATATCGCTCATAAGCTCTGGCAGTTGCTTCCCAAACAATCGCCATTTTGTAGTCGCTTGACATCATTTGCGATGATTGAAATTCATCGTACATGTTTGAAAAGGTGACATTTCCCTCATCAACACGACGCTGATTCACCTCATGGAATGGAGAGATCATTGCATTTGAATGCGCTAAGTAGGTGAAACGGTTCGACTGCAAATACTCAACCACCTCTTTTAAAACTTCTTTGGTTCCAGGGTCTTGCATACCTTTCTTGGTCACTGCAAAAATCTTAGCGCCGCTAAATGAAGACATAGCCTGACCTCGATAGGTTGGTAAAGAGTTCACTTGCAACTGGCTGCCGTAGGCTTGCTCTAATTCACTAAAAGCCCAATCTCCATCAATTAAAAACTCAACCTCACCATCGATAAAACGTTGCCTTGCACAGACTTCATCACAAGACGATTTAATAACATTCTTCTTCTCGAGCATGTCGATAAACTCAAAAACAGACACTAAGTCCTCACCATTGATGGTTTTCGATGAGAGCTTCTCTTGTGAAAACAACTGGTAGAATGCCAAAAAGAAATACATGTTTGGATTGGGGAAAAGCACACTGGCTTGCATCGATTGAGACGAACGCTTCATTAGTTCCTCCCAAGTGATGGCTTGAGTTTGAGGCTCGTTAGAATAAAGCACTAACTGGTTGCCGATACCAACAGGTAACGCCTTAAGTTCACCGTTTAGCACCACTGAACCCAACGCTTTTTTCTCATAGCGTGAAGTATCAACCCAATTGGAGGGTAATGTTGCTAAATCAATATATTCAGTCAGACCTAAAAAATCGGAGGGTACCCAGATCGCATCTGGAAAAGTCTTATCACGAGGATCGGCAACAAGGAGTTCCGAACGAATACTGTTTACATTAAACGGGCGAATTTCGACACGATGCTCAGTCATAGATTCAATATGCTCTTTGACGTAACCTGCCGTTTCGTAATTGATGCCCACCCAAACTTCGAGCGTAGCAGCGCTGGTCAATACCGGGAATAATGCCGCTAATGTACTCAAAAACCTCACACTATTTCCTCATGGTAAAAACGTATCGTTAATTCAAGTTGCACCCACGCTGACAAATAACAAAACTCAAGTAATCGGTAGTGCTGACTACACGTTGGGCGAGACGTTATATAGCAAACATTCATGAATAAACAGAAAAAGTGACGCTTGCGGTTGATCTTTTCGCCCGAGAAACATTAGTGCTATCTATGCATAACACTTCTGTCTACAACTGCAACATATCATACCCTTTACGCATTTCTAGGCAAAAAAAAATGCCGCAAAAGCGGCATTCATCTCGTTTAGTACAATCGACACAACAAAAAGCAATTCAGCGCTGTATCGTTCACTAACCTGTCATTGATTAAGCGTATTTCTCTTCGAAATCTTTCATGAAGCTTACAAGCGCTTGTACACCTTCTAGAGACATCGCATTGTAAAGCGATGCTCTCATGCCACCGACTGCTCGGTGACCTTTCAGCGACTTAAGACCAGCAGCGTCAGCCAACTCTAAGAACTTCGCATCTAGCTCAGGTTTCGCAAGTTGGAATGGTACGTTCATTCTTGAACGGTTTGCTGCGTGCACTTCGTTCTTGTAGAAATCAGAATCATCAATCGCGTTGTACAGTAGTGCTGCTTTTTCTTGGTTCACACGCTCCATCGCTTCAACACCACCTTGAGCTTTCAACCATTTGAAGACAAGACCAGACAAGTACCAAGCGTACGTTGGTGGCGTGTTGAACATAGAGTCTTTTTCAGCAAGTACTTTGTAGTTAAGAATGCTTGGCAATACGTCGTTTGCAAGATCTAGCAGATCATCACGCACGATAGCGATACAGATACCCGCTGGGCCAATGTTCTTCTGCGCACCAGCATAGATAACACCATATTGAGACACATCGATCTTACGAGACAAGATGTTAGATGACATATCAGCAACAATAGGCTTGTCTGTTTGTGGTAGCTCACTGATCTCAATACCATCGATGGTTTCATTCGGGCAAAAGTGAACATACGCCGCTTCTGGGTCGATTTTCCAATCTTTAGCTGGAACTACAGCGGCTTTACCATCGACTGTCGTTTTTGCATTGAACACGTCGATTTCACAGTACTTGCTCGCTTCCGTAACTGCGCTTTCAGCCCAGTAGCCCGCATCAATGTAAGTCGCTTTCGTCGCATCACCTAACAGGTTTAGAGGAACAGCAGCGAATTGAGCACGAGCGCCCCCCTGACAGAACAGAACTTTGTAGTTGTCTGGGATGTTCAGAAGATCACGTAGGTCTTGCTCAGACTCATCAGCAACTTGAATAAACTCTTTGCTGCGATGACTGATTTCCATAACGGAAGTGCCTAAACCGTTCCAATCAATGAAGTCAGCTTGTGCTTGTTTCATTACTGGCTTAGGCAGAGCCGCTGGGCCAGCACTAAAATTGAATACGTTATCTAATGTAAGTTCCATGGGGATGATTGCTCCTGCTAAATAATAACTATGCAAGTAATACCATGTTTTACTCAACATAAAAACAACAAAAGAGGTCTTATGACCTCTTTTGTTTCGTACAGTACAAAATCTTTATCTTAATGCGCTAAATTGCCCTATGAGTATTCTTGCCTCCTCAGTTTTATTGAACAAAAGCCGGCATAAGTAGTGCAATTAGTGGAATTTCTTGTCCATTTTCAAACACTAGGTTTCCATTTTTTAGGTCAGCGCTGATTTCGTAACCCTTGTCCGTTTCTTTGATCATTTCCATCACGATCAACTCATCGATACCTTCGCGAATAAATGGGTACTCTTCTACCAGTCCGTTTGAGAAACTCGAGTGAAGATTACCCGTTAGTGCAGGCATAATCATTGAAGGGTTACTGCTGATGTTTTCTGTACCTTCAGGAACACTCACCAACCACTTCGATTCAAACTGGCCTTTGCCTAACTCTAGTGACATGTTGTTCATTGAAAGGTCGAAGCCCTTAGCAAATAGAATGTCAATGAATGGGATGATCTCAGCAACGTCTTCTTGTGTTAGAACAGGATTAGACTGGTAAATCTCAAAGATTTTCTCGAACGACTCGCTATCGAGTTTCGACATTTCGAAATCAACATTTAAGTTGTTCACTTGTCCTTCACTCGTCTCGATGTTTGCGATATCCAGTTTAAGGTTGCTACGCAGACGCTTGGTTGCATCATCCAGGTGCGACTCAAAATCATACGTTGAGTTCTCGATAGTCATGAATGGCTGCATTGCCGAATCTGAAATCAAGAAACTATCAATAGTGAAGTTCTGTGTACCAAGCCAGTAACCTTTGGCTTGTTGACCTGAACCGATGCCTTTCAGGTTTGATAACGTCACCTCTTCACCCGTTTCAAAATCGATCTGAACAGAAGGGATAGAAAGCTCGTAATCCACTTGGCCTAACACTGTCGCATGGCCTGTCAGGTTCGACTTAGTGATAGACACCGAGGTACCATTCTCATCAGTGCCTTGATGATTAAACTGGCTCAACTCGAAGTCGAAGTCCGTATTACCGTTTAGCTCTGTGCTCGTCGTTAATGTCAGAGGCAGAATGTCAGCATTATCGAACGTCGAAACAGCATTAAGACTAACCAAACCATGGCTAACCGCACTGTTAATGACAAACTCACTTGGTAAGCCATCTATCGCAAGCTGCTCTTTCAGATCTTCATCCGTTACAGTGATGCGAGTGGTTACATTAGAAGAAAGGTAACCCCTATCGTACTCAACGATCTCAGCTTGAATGCTCGAATTGTTAAGTTTTGCAACGCCATCAGTAATCGCATTTTGTCCAATTTGCCCAACCGCTAAAGGCCAGCAAAGAGCCAATGAGATTGCGCCGCCAATTGCGCCAATTTTTCTTAACTGTTCCATGAGTTCTCTTTCTACATGTGTTTGTTTTTTTTCAGTCTAACCCATCAGTCGCAAACAAGAAACATTGAGTTAAATCAGTCTATTGCTCGATACTGCAATTCACTCAGCAAATTAACGGCTAGCTCTCATCCTTATTCGACAGTTCTTGCTAGGCTAGAAGCGTCGCTACTACTAAGGGTAAACTGTGAATCAATACGCTGTTATCTGTTTGGACAATAATCCGATCAGCATTGAGAGGATACGTACGGAGTTGGCTCCGTTGTCTGGTGTTTTCGATATCTATACTGCCGAGAACATCGAAGATGCACACCACGCATTGGAAGACATCCATGACAACCACCAAACGGTCGCTTTGGTGATAACTCACCATCACTCTGAATTTAATGGCGTGCAGTTTCTTATTGAACTTGAACAGCTTCCTCATAGTAATACTGCTAGAACCATTTTGGTCAGCGCGTCGTCAGACATTCAATCCATTCTAACGGCAGTAAACGAAGGTAGGCTGAACCACTGCCTAACGAAACCGGTTCAGGATAAGGTTCTCTTCAAGTCGGCTCAAAAGGAGCTGACGTCTTTTGTTATCCAATACGACTCTGAAAACCTGTTGTCTTATAGTGATGCGTTAGATCAACAGCGCTTATTAAGAGCACACATAGAACAAAAGATTCAATCTTTTCAATCAGGTTTTATTCACGATTACCACCAGCTCTCAGACAATGCGCTCGCTGAACGTGTCTTCAATGCCTTGCAAGAGGTCTTCTCTAAAGATGACAAGACCAGAGCGATTCGCGATTACTCACCAGAGCATTTGTTAACGGTTGAAGGAGAAGATAATCGCTTCTTGTGGTTGATCATTGAGGGTGAAGTCGCTCTCTACAAGAAAGATGAATTAGGACAGCAGCGAGAGGTCGTGCGTCACTCTAAAGGCAACATAGTCGGCGGGATGTCATTTGTGACAGGCGAACCTTCGTTCTCTACTGGGCTCACCCTTACCCAGACACGAGTGATCAAGCTCGACAAAGAGAGTTTTGCTCAAGTGATGCATTCCAACAATACCCTACTTCCTCTGTTCACTAATCTATTACTCCGGCATTTCAATCGACGCTTACAGCGCAGCATCACCAATAAAATCAAGTTGCAACAAACGCTCGAATCATTGGAGTCCGCACACCAGCAATTAATTGAAAAAGAGAAGATGGCTATGCTTGGGCAACTTGTCGCTGGTGTCGCGCATGAGCTTAATAACCCCATAGCGGCAATTATGAGAAGTATTGAAACGCTATCAGAGCATCTAGACCAAATACTCGAGAACCTCGCTGTTCCCGAATCTAATAAAGGAACAGAGGTGTTAGCGTGTTCAAAATTAGCCAAACCGCTTTCGACTTCACAAGAAAGGCAACTGGTAAAACACCTTACATCAACGATCGATGACCGTGCTCTCGCCAAAAAAGCGGTTAGATTGAATTTAAGCCAAGATGCTAAGGTTTTAGAGACCCTGAAAGACTCACCTATCGCTGGTAGAGAGCTACTCAATGACTTAGAGCATTACCACTATGTTGGAAATTCTATCCGTTCCATTCAAGTGTGTAGCAAACGCATTGCCGATATGGTGAAAAGCCTAAAGAGCTATGCTCGTGAAGATGAAGAGGTTCGCCACTACGCCGATATCCATGAAGGGCTCGAAGATACCTTGGTGATTTTCGAAAACAGGTTGAAACATCATCAACT
The DNA here is from genome assembly GCF_013114525.1 of Vibrio sp. T3Y01. Taxonomy (NCBI): domain Bacteria; kingdom Pseudomonadati; phylum Pseudomonadota; class Gammaproteobacteria; order Vibrionales; family Vibrionaceae; genus Vibrio; species Vibrio sp. T3Y01. The sequence goes on from NZ_VTXJ01000014.1 coordinate 91,633, forward strand.
TGAAAAGCACTACGACGCCAATTTACCCGCTTTACTTTGCCAGCCGCTTGCATTGCAACAAGTGTGGACCAACCTTCTCTCCAATGCACTTGATGCCCTATCAGAGCGTGGCGAGGTGTCTATTACCACCTCCCAACAAACTAAAGACAATCAAACGTTTCTAGTAGTACAGATATCAGACACCGGCATTGGAATCGCGCAGGAATACATCAACTCTATTTTCAACCCAAACTTTACGACTAAAAAAGAGGGCAACTTCGGCTTAGGGATTGGGTTGTCCATTTCTCAACAAATTGTTTCGGCTCATCAAGGGTTTATTTTGGTTGAGTCTGAGGTAGGCAGCCATACGCACATGCAAGTGTGGCTTCCATTCAAACAAGAAGGAGCACCTCATGAATAAGTACCTAATTTTATGCGTTGATGATGAACCAGAAGTGCTCAACAGTGTGCTTCAAGACTTGGCCACATTCGAAGATAACTTCATCGTCGAGGGTGCAGAATCAGTGGATGAAGCCAAGCAAGTGATTAAAGAGATGGGACAAGATGGTATTCAGCTCGCTCTGATCTTGTGCGACCACATCATGCCTGAAAAAACAGGGATCGATTTTCTTATCGAACTTAACCAGCACGAATCTACAAAGCCAACACGCAAGCTACTACTCACTGGGCAAGCCGGACTGGAAGATACAGTAACCGCCATTAATAACGCGGCACTCGATTTCTATATTTCGAAACCTTGGCAAGGTGATCAGCTCAGAGATACCATTACTCAGCAGCTAACCGATTACGTAATTGCCAACGATAAACAGCTACTGAATTGGACTTCCATTCTTGATACAGAGCGCATCCTTACCTCGATGGCAGACAAGCGCACAAGCTTTGGAGAATAACGTTAACAATTAACGTTTGAAGGGCAATGAGATAAACAGCAGTCAATATAAGGCGCCAATGGATACATATAAAATTTGGATGATTTACTCATCTCGTTTTCTTATTTGCTCTAAAACATGAGATCTCCGTAGCAGACTGACCCTTAATTTGTTTATTTTTTAACTAAATGATTAAGGATTTACATTTTAATGGATTACTTTTCCGTGAGTTAGATTAAACTGTCTCGATGTTTATGGTTTGTCGATTTCTCTCAAGCCAAAGGAATTAACACTAATAAAGGTTTACGGTCGTTATGCGCAAAATACTACTTACTACCGCTATGCTGTTGGCTTCGAGCCAAGCGCTAGCTGTCGAAGAACAACCACAAGTAATGAGCAACTTCAGCTACGATTACTTTGAAGCACGTATCGGTGCTAGCCCTGTTACATTTGGTGGCGCGTTCAGTAAGTCTATCCACCCAAATGCTCACGCGATTGCGCGCATTGATTCAGAATTTGAAAGTGATTTCGACTCTGCTGTTGGTCTTGGCTTCCACGCTCCAATCAACAACTGGGCTGACTTAACAGGTGAAATGCTAGCGCGCATCGTTCAACCTGAACACACAAGCTCTACTGATATCGGCATGGAAGTGAACATTGGTGTTCGCCAATGGCTTGGTCCACAACTAGAAGTTGGTGGTAAAGGTGGTTACGTTTCTATCGATGACAACGATGATTGGATCGGTTCTGTTTACGCACGTTTCCACTCTACAGAGCTATTCTCTATCGGCGCTGAAGCTCGTATCAACGACTTCTACGGTGATCAGCTAATGTTCACAGCTCGCTTCAAGTACTAATACTTAGCTGACGAGTTCGAACCTTCGGGTTCTAAGAGAAGACTCAGTCTCTTTAGTCGAGACAGAAACAAAAAAACCGAGGATTTATTCCTCGGTTTTTATTTATAAACTGTAATTTCAAGCATATAAGGACGACTTCTTTAGTGGCAGCTCTTTAATAATTGCTGCTTGCGTGGTTCTTGTAATAGTTTCCAATGGATACCATCAATCGCACCCGCAAATTTCCAAAGTAGTTTTAGGTCAACATCGTTTCCGTACGCTTTGCGAACCTTATTAAATACTTCTGGTGCGCCTAACTGCATAAACATAGAAACATCATCGACACCCGCCTTTTTCACCATGCGCTCTAACGTAAGCTGCATGTTAGGAAGATCTCTTAATCTACGGCTAGCAGATGACTTCTTGAAGCTGCGCTGCTGAATTGAATTATCGATAGAAGTACGAATAATGCTATCCAATTCAGGATGTTCGCATGTGAACAGATCAGTAATGTCGTAGTAGTTTACGGTTGCTGTTGTCTGTTTTTTCACATGGCGATACTTTTCACAATCAAGATCTGCCAGTTTTTTATCTAATGACTTGCCACCTCTAATGAATAAACAACCTTCACTCAATAAGGCAAACATAGCGTCATTTTGAAAGAGGCCAATACCTCCGAACATAGAACGTTTTTGATGCTCACCAAATTGATTCACGTAATTAATAAATGCTGTCTCGGTCATATCCGTTGATCCTTAATCAAATTACCCCGATTAGGTTGATCACCAGACAAGCAGCTTTTTATGCGAAAAATTTTTTAAATCTATTTTTATTGTTTAGGTGAATATTATAGTTGCGTTTTTCACCTTTAAATAAATGATACTTCGAAAAGAAAAATAAGTCTGGACTTAGTTCACATCAATCAATTGTGTATTACGCTTTTTCATGATTAACATCACACAAAGCTATCATTCCGTGATTGAATTTTGACGCTTGATGATACACCGGTTCAATATTTAAAAGCTCGTGTGGACCGATCAGTATTGCCTCGCAGCATTGTGGCTTGTAAAATGGTAGGACATACATGTTTTTACTTTTTATATGAATCATTTATCGTTTTTCTGGCTACCACAAAACAAGGCACTTCTTCTTAAGGGCCTAGAATCAGAATTTGCCCAACTTGTTGGACATTCCATCTCAGCGGGAAAAATAACCCTTCCTCCTATCCCTAACGTTGTACTTAAAATCCAAAAACTTTGTACCCTTGAATCGACTGGGATAGCCGAGGTTGCCGAGTGCTTACTTGAAGACCCAGGCCTTACCGCCATAGTCATTCGAGTGGCTAACTCTGTCGTCTTTAACAGGCGCAACATTACCTGTGTCGACATTATGACGGCCGTTTCACGCCTGGGCATATTGCGAGTTCGTGACATCGTGACAGCACAAGCGATCGAGCAGCTCAAGCACTCTGTTGATTTAAGTAAAGAGTGTAACCAGCTATTGATTCAAAGCGCTTCTGTATCAAAAGAGTTAGGCGCAACCATGGTACTGGTGACCAATGGCTTTAAAGAGATCGCGCCTGCTGAATATCGCTACCTTGAACATGAGAAGTCTTTGCTAGTTGGTTTGTTAGCCGATATTGGGCTGTTCTGCTTAGTAAGCGAATACCACCTATACCTTGAGAACGGTAACTACCTCGACCACGATATTGCTCTGCAGATTTTCCAAGGTCAATGTTCAGCTACCAGCAAGCTAGTACTCAAGCGTTGGGGCTTCGACAGCGACTTCATTGACGTGTGCAGCAACACCATCAATAAACAAGAAGAACGTGAAGTTTCTTACTTAGATATCGCACGCATTGCTAACCACCTACTGATGTTCAGAAACAAGGATGAAAACATCGATGATCACGAAGTTGAGCTCAACGTGACAGGTGCAGAAGTGCTTTATAATCTAAGCAACTTGAGTAAACATGATTTTAATGCAAAGCTAAACGACGTGATCAACGCTAGTGGCTTCTAAGTCATAGAAAAAGTTGAAGTAATTGCAATAGAGGAAAGCATGTTTACAGGGATGATCTTCATATTTGCTCCACTTGTTGTGGGGTATCTATTTTCAATTTCAAACACCCAAACGCTAGAATTCATCAACCGCTCTACATCGCGCTTGATCTATGTAATTCTGGCGCTGATGGGATTAAGCCTTGCCGCGCTTGATAATCTTGGTAGCAACCTACAGACAATCCTTCTTTATACGGTCACTTTCTTTGTCTGCTTGAGTGTATGTAACCTGATGGCATTGCCCGCTATAGACAAAATACTGCCGCTAAAAACAGACAGCAGCCAAAAGAAGCTCCCTCTGTCTTCTATGGCAATGGAATCTGCCAAGCTCATTTTGGTTGTCGGCTCTGGTCTTATCGCAGGACTCGTTCTGCCTATCGGCCTAGATTGGGTTGACACTGCCAGCGAATGGATCCTATTCGTTCTTCTGTTCTTCATCGGCATCCAACTGCGTAACAGTGGTTTAACCCTTAGACAAATCTTGCTCAACAAGCATGGCATGGTCATCGCTGTCACGATAATTATCACCTCTATGTTAGGCGGCGTGATAGCGGCTTACTTGTTGGATATCCCTCTGTTTAAAGCGCTAGCCATGTCTTCTGGTTTTGGTTGGTACTCTTTGGCTGGAATCCTAATGGGCGATGCATTTGGTCCGGTTTACGGCGGAGCGTCATTCATGCTTGAGCTACTGAGAGAGCTTGTTGCCTTAGTCCTGATTCCAGTGCTCATTCGTAGCTATCCATGTACGTCTATTGGTTATGCAGGAGCTACCGCCATGGACTTCACTTTGCCTGTTATTCAAACAACAGGCGGCGTCCGCTGTGTGCCGATCGCGATTGTTAGTGGATTTATATTGAGTCTACTCGTGCCCATTTTGATGTTGTTCTTTGTATCTCTTGCTAACTAGATCGCAGGAATAGCGATCGATTTAGATTAGAATGCATCTCGAATACCAACGCCCAAGATACCGATACAGTTACCCAAATAAAAAGACACTAAGTGTCATTGCTCAACAAAGAATGATCACGGTAACCTGTAACGACAAAGTAATAACAAGAATAAACTTACAAAAGGACCCGCTATGAAACGCCTTTGCGTCGCATTACTGCTAGCTTCAACTTCTACTTTCTCTTTTGCAGCAGATTCAATGTCTGAAACAAACCAGTGCCAAGCGAAAAAATACGATGCTTACATCGACGCTTCTCTAAATTGGTACGCCGATCTTGCTGAACTCACCTCTGAACAATACCCAGAGCTAACAGAAGTCAGCGAGTGGTTCCTTGAAGGCCGTAAGCACCACTTCGAGCTAAATCGTGCAGCGGTACACTACTACTTGGTAAACGACTCAAGCAAAGTAGCTACAGAGCAACCTGTTGAAGGTTGGCTGCAACTTGAGCAACATGACATTAAAACGCTATCACAGCGCGATGATGAACTAGGCAAGGTAGCAAAAACGACGTTCGACGACCGTCAATCAAAGCCTCACGCTCAAAACTACGAGCTGCGTTCTGCGTTTGCAGAGCTACTTAGCCACCCTAAACAGATCGATACAGCACTGCAGCGTTACAACACGTCTATTGCTGAACTTGAAGCGATTAAATGTAAGTAACCCCTCATTTAATAGGCTTTTATGAGAAGTTGGATTTCATAATTAAGACGGGACATTGTTCCCGTTTTCGTTTAGATTGTCCCGCTCGCGTCAATATTAGAAAAATAACTCGCTTGCTATGGTTACGGAACAAAAAACAGCAGATGTTAGCTTCGACAGTCTTCTACGTATCTTCACGGTACCTGAAGGCCCAGATTCAACACTCACTCAAATTGAAGACAAACTTTCACGAAACCTGAATCAATTCTTACGTGAACATATCGTGGCTGAAGAAAAGCCACTGCGTGAAATTGAGAAAGATTTTTCAAATGCTCATATCCCAGAGCAGCCTGAGTTTGTTTCTGAACATACTGAGCATCTCCTCGATTCTCTTGTATCGCACTCGGTTCATACGTCTTCACCAAGCTTCATTGGTCACATGACGTCTGCCCTGCCTTACTTCTTGATGCCGCTTTCTAAAATCATGATTGCGCTGAATCAGAACCTAGTAAAAATCGAGACTTCAAAAGCTTTCACTCCTTTAGAACGTCAAGTTCTAGGTATGCTTCATCGCTTAATCTATCAAGATGATGACGCGTTCTATTCTCGTTGGATGCACAGTGCAAATCACTCATTAGGGGCGTTTTGCTCTGGTGGTACTATCGCGAACATTACTGCGCTTTGGGTCGCACGTAACAATGCACTAAAAGCACAGGGCTCGTTCAAAGGTGTCGAGAAAGAAGGCTTATTCAAAGCCATGAAACACTACGACTACGAAGGTCTAGCCATCTTAGTCTCTGAACGTGGTCACTACTCCCTGAAAAAAGCCGCTGACGTACTGGGTATTGGTCAGGAAGGTCTTGTATCAGTTAAAACAGATAACGACAATCGCATCTGTACTGACGACCTACGACTGAAGATCGAGCAGCTCAAGCAGAACAAAATTAAGCCTTTCGCCGTTATCGGCGTCGCAGGTACAACGGAAACCGGTAATATCGACCCACTAAGAGATATTGCAGAGGTATGTGCCGAGTCTGACTGTCATTTCCACGTCGATGCAGCTTGGGGTGGTGCGACCTTGATGTCGAATAATCACCGTCACCTTTTAGATGGTATTGAGCTGGCTGATTCGGTCACTATCGATGCTCACAAACAGCTTTACATCCCTATGGGTGCTGGCATGGTTCTATTTAAAAAACCAGATGCGATGACAGCCATTGAACACCACGCGCAATACATTCTGCGTAAAGGATCGAAAGACTTAGGTAGCCATACCTTAGAAGGTTCTCGTTCAGGTATGGCGATGCTGGTTTATGCTGCAATGCACATCATCAGCCGTCCAGGCTATGAACTGCTGATCGATCAAAGCATCAACAAAGCACGCTACTTTGCCGACCTAATCAAAGAACAAAGTGATTTCGAACTGGTATCTGAACCAGAGCTTTGCTTACTGACCTACCGCTACGTTCCTGAAGTGGTAAAAGCAGCCCTGCTTAAAGCAGCTCCTGAACAGCGTGTAGAGTTGAACGAACTTCTGAACGAACTGACTAAGTTTATCCAGAAGAAACAGCGTGAAACAGGCAAATCGTTTGTATCTCGTACTCGCCTAAACCCTGAAGCGTGGGCTCATCAGCCAATCATCGTTTTCCGCGTAGTACTTGCTAATCCCTTAACGGGCAACGAGATTCTTTCTTCTGTACTTGAAGAGCAGCGTGAAATCTCTAAACTTGCTCCTAACTTGATGGGTAAGATCACCAAACTGGTTACGCAAATAAACGCATAGCCATTCAATTTTAGTTGCATCAAATTGAAAATTTATTTCTTTTTGATGTAACTTAGCTGTCAGTTCATACTCAAATCGCATTCTTTTTGCTCAAAGCCTCTTCCAATTCTGTACTTTTCTAAAATTTTGTTGAGGCCTGTCATATTCTTAAGCATTCATCCCGTGTTTTTGTATTAGTAAATAGTATGTTGGGTTTATACTGACTCTATGGTGCTAGTTAGCTTGATATCTATTTGATACAGCAGTAATTACAACACCCAACACTGCGTTGGTACTGTGTTTACTGAAATTTGTTTCAGCCATACCCCCTGGTAAAAAGATATTAACTAGCAAGTTGTTCTCTATACCCTTGTGAACACTATGAATACATTAGAAAAAATACAAAAAAACCTGGAAAATTTCAGCAAGTCTGAGCGTAAAGTAGCCGAAGTAATTATGGCTTCCCCTCAAACTGCAATCCATTCTAGCATTGCTACCTTAGCTAAAATGGCTGACGTAAGTGAGCCTACAGTTAACCGCTTCTGTCGTCGTTTAGACACAAAGGGCTTTCCTGACTTTAAACTTCACCTAGCTCAAAGCTTGGCGAACGGTACACCTTATGTGAACCGTAATGTTGAAGAAGATGATGGTCCAGATGCTTATACGCACAAAATCTTTGAATCAACTATGGCATGTCTAGACGTTGCTAAAAACAGTCTAGATGCGATGCAAGTGAACCGTGCGGTTGACTTGTTGACTCAAGCAAAACGCATTTCGTTCTTCGGACTAGGTGCCTCTTCTGCCGTAGCGAAAGACGCTCAAAACAAGTTTATTCGTTTTAATATCCCAATCACGTGTTTTGAAGACATCGTGATGCAACGCATGAGCTGCATTAACTGCAGCGATAACGACGTTATCGTTCTTATCTCTCACACAGGCCGCACGAAGAGCCAAGTTGAGATTGCGAACCTAGCTCGCGAAAACGGCGCGACAGTTATCGCTATCACAGCGAAAGACTCTCCACTTGATAAGGCAAGCTCACTGTCTATCTCATTGGATGTGCCAGAAGATACTGACGTTTACATGCCAATGGCAAGCCGCGTTGTGCAAATGACGGTTATCGATGTATTAGCAACTGGCTTTACATTGCGTCGTGGCTCAGGTTTCAGAGAAAATCTAAAGCGTGTCAAAGAGTCACTTCGTGATTCACGCTACGAGAAATACTCTCAGTTCTAACCCCAAAGATTAGAATTAAAAAACGGAGCCAAGTGCTCCGTTTTTCTTTATCTACGTCTTCAATAGTGTCATGGCCATTTACCAATACTATTAAATGGTCCAGCTGTTCCCCTTCTCCACCACACTATTCTCTGAGGCATAAGAGTTGATGATCGTGAAACTCGACTCCACCATTGAAGACTCTTCATCTTGGTGCTTCAACGCCTCGGAGCCTCTGCGCTCGCCACAATCGCACTTCTCGCAAACCTGCTGCAGAATATGAATCAAACGCTCTTGATTCAATGGCAATGGATTCCCTTTAATAGCAACCGACTTAAGTGCATCAGCCGATACCTCTTCGAATTGCGCTTCACAAACACCAAACTCTAATAGACTTGGTAGCTTAAGCGTATCGAGTACTTCTGATAACCACTGAATGGCATCCTCTGCCGAGGCTTGTGCTTTGCCCGTGACTATTTGAGCAATCCTTTGATAGCGCTCTAAAATATCGCTTCTTTGATGCTCCCTCGCGACCTCAATATTCTCTAGCATCACAAATGGGGCTAACCGAGCAGTAATCACGCTGTGTGGAGCCGATATCTTTCCGCCCAATGCAGACGCTAAACCATGCGCAGCACCTAGCTTGGCGTTGGTGATTGCCATACCACCAAGCATGGAAGCGAATGCCAGATCAGAGCGTGCTTGCGGTTCATCATAAACACACGCTTGCACCACGGAACCACTGAGCTTACGCAACCCTTCTTCACAGATCATATCCGTCAATGGGTTTGGGTCTCCGCATACATAAGCTTCCATCAAGTGAGTAAAGGCATCCATTGCGCCGCGCCCTGACAAGTATAGGTTAGTACCATAAGTCAAAGTTGGGTCGACAATCGCTACGTCAGCCAGCATGTCTGGGCTTCTTAAGCTTATCTTTACTTGGTCTTGCCCTGATTTAAGCACTGCGTTCTTGGTGACTTCAGCACCAGTACTCGCAGTGGTGGGAATGGCAACAAAAGGCAGTGGCTTGGTTTTGAGAGGCACATTACGTCCAACCACTTCAACATAGTCATAGAGGTTGCCTTGGTTAGGTAGTACGGCTGCTAACGCTTTCCCCATATCTATCGCACTGCCGCCGCCCATAGCAATCACCATGTCTGGCTTAAATCGTCGTGCAGATATCGCGGCCTCTTCGACCATTTTGATATTAGGCTCGCCAGTAACTGCGATGTGTTGATAGCGCATGCTTTGAGCATCTAGATAATCGGTGACAATGGATGTGCGCTCTAATGTGCTACCTGTCACCAACAGTACGCTGTAACCGTATTGGTTGAAGAGAGACAATGAAGCGGAAAGTGCTCCATCACCAAAGATGATCTTTGTAGATGTCATAAATTGAAACATGGTGCCTCCTGCGCCTATGACCAAACAAAACTGCGAACTCTTGGTTGTTGGAATGTATCTTTGTATCTCAAGCTTGATTTAAAATCGATTCGTAAGACGCTTATGCTTACAAGCGTCGAATAGGGAAAAAGAGAGCGAACAAGTAGTATTGACCCGCGTGTCACTCGAACTCTTTATTTCCGCGTATCTGTAATAAGATGCCTCGTTCTAATCGCAATTTTTTTGACGCGGTGCAACTTGTCGCGCTAAAGATAGATAAAAGTCGGTTTCTTAGGGGTAATTCACACTCTACTTCTAAGGGTACTCAATCTAGATACCTATCAAAAACCAGCATGGATCCTTATTATGACGATTATTTGTTCTGATAGGCAAAACCTATTGTATTAAGAGGTAATTCCATCTTTATTTCCCTAGGGCATTAGGGCATAGTTGGATTCAAGAATTTTTGAGTCTTGTTCAATTAAGAATAGTTGACGTATTTTCGGTTAACGAGCCTCATCCCGTATTTAGGAGAAATGAAATGTTTGTAGTTATTTTTGGTCGCCCAGCTTGCCCATTCTGTGTTCGTGCAAAAGAGCACGCAGAAACTCTTAAAGCAAAACGTGATGACTTCAACTACCGTTATGTTGACATTCACGCTGAAGGCATCAGCAAAGCAGACCTAGAGAAGACTGTTGGTAAGCCAGTTGAAACTGTGCCACAAATCTTCATCGACCAAGACCACATCGGCGGCTGCACAGAATTTGAAGCATACGCAAAAGAAAACCTAGGTCTTTTCGACTAATTTAGATTTCAAACCTTGGGCTAAGCCCATAATCAGCTGAACATTTTTAGTGTCAGACTGTAAGATTTCTATTAAGCCCGCTTATTAAAGCGGGCTTTTTTTATAGCCAGTTTTCATGCGATATAAGAATCTGGTCAAAATCAAGTAAAAAGGGAAAATATCACTTATAATTTATTTATATTTAGATACAATCCACATTTCAAACTTACCCTGTTTTTCACGCCTATTATTGAGCGACCACTGTGAATATCGACGTTGTTTTTCTGCTAGAACAAAACCCCATTCTCCTCATCTTTGTTGTTTTATCGATTGGTTTAGCCATTGGTAAAATTCGCTTTGGTAGCCTCCAGCTTGGCAACTCAATAGGTGTCCTGATTACTTCTCTTGTGATGGGTCACCTAGGTTTCTCATTTAACGCAGATGCCCTAACGATTGGCTTTATGCTATTCATCTACTGTGTGGGTATTGAAGCGGGACCGAACTTCTTTGGTATCTTTTTCCGAGATGGCAAACACTACCTTATTTTAAGTTTAGTGGTGCTCTCCACAGCTATTGCGCTTACCTACTTCTGCAGCGAGTACTTAGGCCTTAGTTTCGGACTTTCTGCCGGCATGATGGCTGGTGCACTAACGGCGACACCAATCTTGGTAGGTGCGCAGGACGCACTCAACTCAGGGCTTGCTGAAGTGCCTAGGAACATGGATTTAAGCCTGATTATCGAAAACCTATCGGTCGGCTACGCGATGGCTTACCTAGTTGGCTTAATCAGTATGATTATGTTTGCTCGTCTGATTCCAAAACTTCAGAAAGTAAATCTGCACGACTCAGCAGAGCAAATTGCGCAAGAACGAGGCTTAGGCGCTTCGGGCCAGCGCAAGGTTTACCTGCCAATTATTCGTGCTTATCGTGTGGGACCAGAACTTATCTCTTGGACTGACGGTAAAAACCTGCGTGAGTTGGGTATCTATCGCCAAACAGGCTGTTACATCGAACGTATTCGCCGTAATGGCATTCTTGCACACCCAGATGGTGATGCCATTTTGCAAGAAGGCGACGAGATCGCATTGGTTGGTTTCCCGGATAGCCACGCGCGCCTAGACCCAAGTTTCCGTAATGGCAAAGAGGTTTTCGACCGTAACCTTCTTGACCTACGTATCGTGGAAGAAGAGATCGTCGTTAAAAGTGACAGTATCGCAGGTAAACGCTTATCAGACTTAAACCTGTCTGAATATGGTTGTTTCCTAAACCGCGTAGTAAGAGCTCAGATTGAAATGCCGATGGACTTAAACATCGTGCTTTCTAAAGGTGATGTACTGCAGGTAAGTGGTGAAAAGAGTCGTGTTCACGGCCTAGCAGAGAAAATTGGTTTCATCTCGATCCACAGCCAAATGGCGGATCTAATGGCGTTCTGTAGCTTCTTTATCTTGGGCATTCTATTTGGTTTGATCACGATGACATTTGGCCAGGTTTCATTTGGTTTAGGTAACGCGGTTGGCCTACTGCTATCCGGTATCATGCTTGGCTTCTTACGAGCGAACCACCCTACCTTTGGTTATGTACCTCAGGGGGCATTGAACATGGTCAAAGACCTCGGTTTGATGTTCTTTATGGTCGGTATCGGCTTAAGCGCTGGTGGAAAAATATTCGAGCACCTGACCCAAGTTGGCCCTCAGGTCATTGGTATTGCTCTGATCGTCAGTGTAATCCCGGTATTCTTCGCTTACTTAGTGGGCGCGTACATATTGAAAATGAACCGTGCACTGTTGTTTGGTGCCATCATCGGTGCACGAACCTGTGCTCCTGCAATGGACATCGTAAATGACCACGCTCGTTCAACAATTCCAGCACTGGGTTACGCGGGCACTTACGCAATAGCAAACATCTTGATGACCTTAGCTGGTACATTCATCATCATTATCAGCTAGCGACACATCGCTAAACGATTCATTTCTAATGCACTAATTCATCTGGGTTAGTGCATTTTTTATTGCTTGTTTTTAGCACTTCAAGCCTCCTTCCCCGCTCCTACTCTTAGCTCTCTTCGCATCTCGAATCTCGCCACTCGTCTCTGCTCTTAAATCTTTTCGTATCTCGCCACTCGCATCCCGTATCTGCTCTTAACCTCTTCACATCCCGCCACTCGAATCCCACATCTGCTATTTAATCTCTTCTCATCCCGCCACTCGCATCCCGAATCCGCTCTTAATCTTTTCGTATCCCGTATCTGCTCTTAATCTCTTTAATCAAATAGCAGACAAAAAAATAGGCGCTCAATGAGCGCCTATTCGTTTAGATTCGATAATTTGAATTAGATGTCAGCTACATCAAATTCAACAGCTGGGTTAACGTCAGCTTCGTAATCAACACCTTCAACACCGAAACCGAATAGCTTCAAGAACTCTTCTTTGTACTCAACGTAGTCAGTCAGCTCTTTTAGGTTTTCAGTTGTGATTTGAGGCCATAGGTTACGACAGTGTTCTTGAATGTCGTCACGCAGTTCTAGATCATCCAGACGTAGACGGTTTACGTCATCAACTTCTGGAGCGCTACCGTCTTCTTTGTATAGACGCTGGCTGAACATACGGAAGATCTGTTCCATACAACCTTCGTGAATACCTTCTTCACGCATCTTCTTGAACACCATAGCGATGTAAAGAGGCATAACAGGGATTGCAGAGCTTGCTTGAGTCACAACAGACTTAAGAACAGCAACGTTTGCAGTACCGCCAGTTTGGCCTAGCTTCTCATTCAGCGCTGTCGCTGCACGGTCTAGATCCATCTTAGCTTTACCTAGTGCGCCATCCCAGTAGATTGGCCACGTTAGTTCAGTACCGATGTAGCTGTAAGCTACCGTCTTACAACCGTCAGCTAGTACACCAGCTTCAGAAAGAGCGTTGATCCAAAGTTCCCAATCTTCACCGCCCATTACAGTTACAGTGTCTTTGATCTCTTCTTCAGTTGCAGGCTCTACGCTTGCTTCGATGATTGTGTCTTTGTTCGTATCAACCGCAGTTGACGTGTACGTTTCACCGATAGGCTTTAGAGATGAACGAATTACTTCGCCAGTCTCTGGCATTTTACGTACTGGAGACGCCAGTGAGTATACAACCATATCGATTTGGCCTAGATCTTCTTTGATCAGGTCAATTGTTTTTTGTTTCGCTTCGTTAGAGAAAGCATCGCCATTCAGGCTTTTTGAATATAGGCCTTCTTCTTTAGCAAACTTGTCGAACGCTGCTGAGTTGTAGAAACCAGCTGTGCCAGGCTTTTTCTCAGTACCGGCTTTCTCAAAGAAAACACCGATAGTTGAAGCGCCGCCACCAAATGCAGCCGCAATACGTGAAGACAAGCCGTAGCCACTTGAAGAGCCAACAACTAGTACACGTTTAGGTGCGTTTGCGATTGGGCCTTGAGCTTTTGTGTAAGCAATTTGTTCTTTTACATTAGCTTCACAACCGACTGGATGTGTTGTAGTACAGATGAATCCGCGAATTCGAGGTTTGATGATCATATTCAACTTCCTTAAAAAATCAGGTTAAGGATAAAAGTTTCGTACGCAAATGGCATCTAATTTCTGTAAAAATGTGGTGAAAATGCAAGTGGTTGGAGCACTCAGTAAATATTTGCTGACTAAGTCACCATTTGTTAACGCGTCTATTGCGACTTCTACGACAAAAACAAAAAAAGGCACCTTTTAAGGTGCCTTTTATCATTTCTTAATCTAAGCAACGCTATTTAGCTTAGGTTTTAACTCTTTTCGCGTCAAAGTTTCACTGTAATCGTGACTGAAGTGGTCAACTTGGATTGCAGCGTAGCGTAGTTTGTCTGCTGCAATGATTTGGTCAACTTCGTCTTGAGTCAGTACGTCTGCTGCCAGTGCTTGAGCAAGTTTGTCTTGCAGTAGACCTTTACGTGCTACTTTGCCCTCTTTAACCGCTTTAAAGATCTTACGTTCAAGTGGTTTGATGCTGTACATCGCATTGAACGCATTTTCCATCAAGCCAACGCTATCGTCTTCTTCCTGACCGATGTAGCAAAGGTGAGTCAGGCGTTCACGGTGTGCACCCGGAGTCATCAAGCTTTCAGCCAACTGGACTGTCAGATCATCGCTTGGTTTCTCGAAGTGGTTGCCCACAGGGAATATTAGACCTTTAAGTACCTTACCAACCACCTTATTCGGGAAGTTACGGTACGCCTCTTGTAGTGCCTTTGCAGCATGGTGGAAACAGTGCTGAACCGCGTAGTGTACATAGTCTAAGTCTGCTTGTTGACGACCTTCGTCTTCATACTTCTTAAGCGCAGCTGAAGCCATGTATAGGTAACTCAGACCATCACCTAAACGTGCAGAGATAAGCTCTTTACGTTTCAGTTCACCACCTAGAGTTAGCATCGCGAAGTCTGCACTTACCGCTAATGCACGGCTCAGACGAGTCAGGTCTTGGTAGTAAGGCTTAGTTGGACCACTCATGTCCGCTTTAATAAACTTAGAGCCAGTCAATGCTGCACCGAACGCGCCAAATGTGTTCTTAGTTGCGTGACCAATATGCTTGAATAACAAGTCATCGAAGTCTTTCGCGCCTTGCTTCTCATCTGGATTAGCTGCCGCTTCCATCTCGCTCAATACGTATGGATGACAACGTGTCGCACCTTGACCAAAGATCATCAGGTTACGAGTCAGGATGTTTGCACCTTCTACTGTGATTGCAACTGGGATACCTAGGTAAGGCGCAGCCAAGTAGTTCATCGGACCATCTTGAATTGCACGACCAGAGTGAATATCCATTGAATCATTCAGAATGGTACGTGCCATCTCTGTCATGTGGTATTTCGCGATAGCCGTTACGATGCCCGGTTTCTCTTTCATATCAAGCGATGTCGTCGTTAGAGTTCGTGTCGCTTCTAGTAGATACGTTAAACCACCAATGCGACCTAAGCTCTCTGCAACACCCTCAAACTTACCAATCGACATGCCAAACTGCTTACGAACGTATGCGTATGCACCTGTTGTTCTTGCCGTTAGGTGGCCCATTGCCGTACCTAATGCTGGTAATGAGATACCACGACCCGCAGATAGACACTCCACCAGCATACGCCAGCCTTTACCTGCGTAATCTGCGCCACCGATTAGCCATTCCATAGGAATGAATACGTCGTGGCCGCGTGTTGGACCGTTCATAAACGCCAGGCCTAGTGGGTCATGACGCTCACCAATCACAACACCTTCATGATCTGCTGGAATAAGCGCACACGTGATGCCGATATCTTCTTTATCACCCAATAGCTTTTCTGGATCGTGCAGTTTGAATGCTAGGCCAAGTACTGTTGCGACTGGTGCTAGCGTGATGTAACGCTTGTTCCAGTTAAGCTTGATACCCAGTGTCTCTTTACCTTCGTGCATCCCCATACATACAGTACCAACATCAGGAATACCGCCTGCATCAGAACCCGCTTCTGGGCCAGTTAGTGCGAAACATGGGATATCTGTACCGTCAGCAAGACGTGGTAGCCAGTAATCTTTCTGTTCTTGAGTACCATAGTGAGATAAAAGCTCACCAGGGCCAAGAGAGTTAGGAACCATTACAGAAACCGCGGCACTGATACTACGAGTTGCGATCTTAGTAACAATCGTTGAGTTTGCGTGTGCTGAAAATTCACGACCGCCGTACTCTTTAGAAATAATCAAAGAAAAGAAGCGTTCTTTGCGTAAGAAATTCCAAACTTCTTTCGGAAGATCTCGATCTTCTTTCACAATCTGATGGTCATCAAGCATAGAAAGCAAGGTTTCTAGCTCATTGTCCATAAAAGACTGCTCTTCTGATGAAAGTTGAGGTTTCGGGTATTGGTGCAGCTTAGTGAAGTCTGGCTTACCAGAAAACAGCTCTCCGTCCCACCACACGCTACCCGCTTCCATCGCTTCTTTTTCAGTGCTAGATAGTGGTGGTAGTACTTTTTTAAAGAGTTTAAAAGCTGGGTCACTTACCCATTTTTGTCTTAGAGAGCTCATAGTTCAGATCCTTTTGTTCACTATATTGGTTGTGAATTTATTCGCTTTTTATTGTTTTATTCTTCTGCTGACATGCCAGCGGCCAAGTATGGAATTAAAATATCGACCACTGCTTTGGCATCTATTTTCTTCCCGTAATCATTCTCTGCAATTTCTACGAGAGCTTGACTGGAAGCCATGGTGAATACACAAGTTCCTAGGGTGAAGTGCAATCGCCAAAATAACTGTTCTTTGGTGAGGTTCGGGTTAGCCTTCATTACTGAGCTAGTAAACAAAGTGAGTACTTCGCTGTAACGAGTCGTAATGAACCAACGCAAATGCCCCTGTACGTCCGTGTAGCCTCTGCCGATAAGTAACATGAATCTGCTAGTACCATTTGGCCTTACATCATTCAGTGCTCTTAATGGCTGTCTCAAAGACTCAAACACGTCACTCATAGAATACGTTTCGTTCAAGTTTAAGTTCACTAGTGCATCTTGCAGCGCAGGCATGAATGCTTCTAGGTAGCGATTGAGTACCGCACGAACCAGAGTTTTCTTGTCGCCAAAGTGGTAGTTCACCGAAGCTAGGTTGACGTTCGCTTTGCCCGTAATGGTGCGTAAAGAGGTGTCATTAAAGCCATGCTCAGCAAACAAGCCTTCAGCTACGTCTAAGATTTTGTCTTTGGTTGTACTTCTTGGTGCCATTTCAATCACTCGTATTAAACAACTGTTTGAAATATACGACGAGAACATTTATTTAACAAGCAAGCAACATCACATTTTCACAAATTGGTCGTACCAGTTAAAAAATATCGCCACTAACCGATTGAATCGCGGGATGTTTAAGAAAAAAGTAAAATTTAATGAATTTTCTGGGAACTGAATTAGAAATGGGGAGTCATAAATTACGTAGAAAACAGAGTATTTAGAAGTTTAACAGGCCGTCAAACTTGTTGTTCTCCCTGCTTTCTTAATTACTGCATTTTCCTTATTAACTCCTATACTTGTATCCGCCCAAACCACGTTGGTTTGGGCTTTTTTTTGCCTGGGATTCACTCTTTACCGGCAGTGTTCTCCCACAAAAAAGCCCCCAATATTGGGGGCTATGATTAGACTAAACGCTGGCACCATGGCCCGACATATCAGGCCGCATCATTTTTAATGAGCTCTCCCAGCACTGCGAGATCATTACCTAAGTCAACCGATGCGGCCACTTCTGTTGCAATCCCCTCTACAACAATAGTTTGAGAATCACCTCCATCATTGATTGGGATTGACAACGCAATATCATCCCCATCAACATTAACCTCAATCATACCCAGTAGCTCAGCCATTTGAGTTTCATCTTGTGGGTCTTCTAGCAGATCATTGAGATCTATCAAATCACCTGAACCATTCGTATACAGCTCAAAATCTTTGATGATATCCGTACCATTATCAAGCGCTGAATCTAACCAGGTGAAAATGTTATCGTCACTGTCACCAATCAGTAAGTCATTACCAGAACCCGCGAATAAGGGCTCGTTACTCGCTGCACTTATCACGTTATATTGTTGTGGCTCTTCAATATCAACGGTCACTGTTTCTACGCTACTTTCGGTACCCGTTGAATCAACAGCAACATAGTCAAATTGTGGGTCATCGGTAACCGCTTCATTACCTTGTACATAGCGTAGCTCCCAACTTCCCCCTGTCGACGAAAGCTCCATGCCCACGATGGGGTTACTTGGTGAGGAGTAACTAAAATCATAAAGAATTTGACTGTTCCCAGTGTCGCCAGGGTCTTTTTGATACTGCTCTGTGTGTGTTGTACCGTCAGCGAAAGTATAAAGAACTTCCACATAAACGTTACTATTGGTGTTAAACGCACCACCCAAACCGTCTAAACCAAAGTCAACGACCTCTAGTGGGTTATTTGAAAAATCGAGGATCAAGGTTTCCTGTTTGTTCATACCTCTACCATCGGTATCACCAATACCAAAGCCAACATGAGGCTGCTCTCCTTGGTATTGCTTCAGAGGTTTATCGTTGTTGTCCTCAATCGATAGAGTAATCGTGTTGCCATTTTCTAATGTAATCAGCCTCTCTGTCGGGGAAACCTCTACCCCCCAATTGTAAAATCCATCAACGAGCGCTGGCATATCCTCCGGCTCGCCACTAAAGCCCATTTCAAATGGCTGACCAGGCCCGGCAACGAAGCTAATGTTGTTTGGAATAAACAATACTTCATTATCCACATCAGACTGCACAATCTCTCTAGTAACGCCATTTTCATCGGTATATAGCAATGTGCCACTGGTTGGCAGTGTCTGAATACGAACATGTAAAGCTATGTCATTATGATCATCTTCCACATCTGAAATGTAGTCAGGTATACCACCATCTTCAGAATCGAACAGAATTGGTATCACGGCGTCATCATCATTGACGACAGTAAAACTGGTTGCTTCAGGCGCATCGTTCACACCATTAATTGTAATTTCAATAACATGTTCAACACCATCGGTCGCGGTAACAACATACCTTTCGATTACGGTGTCATCGTCCCCTAAGTATTGGACAGCATTGTTATCGACAACATAACTCCAGGCTCCCTCTGGTGTGATAGTCAACATGCCTAGAGCAAGTGAATACGTTGACCCTACTGGTGTAAACACTCCGTTTGGCTTAAACGCCGGGTTATCGCTGGTATCGACATCAGTAATAGTCAATGTACCAGATGCCATTAACTCATTAGTTTCGGTGTTTACATTAAGATCCTCTGTTACCTCTCCGGTATCCGAATCCCCTTCACCTACAGTGATTTCCGATGGGTCATCCGCACCGTTTATAGTGATGGTCACTTCACTGGTTGTACCGTCTATTGCTGTCACGGTGTAAACCTCAGTAACAAACTCGTCATCATCTAAGTACTGAACATCATCATTATTAACAACGTAGGTCCATTCACCATCGTCAGTGATGGTCAACATCCCCAATGCGGTTTCATTCGTTGAACCTTCTGGGGTAAAAATACCGTTTGGTTGGAAAGCTGCGACATCATTGGCATCAACATCGGTGATAGTCAGTGTGCCAGAAGTAGTCAGATTATTGCTCTCTAGATCAACCTCAACATCCTCAGTCACCTCTCCGGTGTCCGAATCCCCTTCACCTACAGTGATTTCCGATGGGTCATCCGCACCGTTTATAGTGATGGTCACTTCACTGGTTGTGCCGTCTATTGCTGTTACGATGTAAACCTCAGTAACAAACTCGTCGTCATCTAAGTACTGAACATCATCATTGTTAACAATGTAGGTCCATTCACCATCGTCAGTGATGGTCAACATCCCCAATGCGGTTTCATTCGTTGAACCTTCTGGGGTAAAAATTCCGTTTGGTTGGAAAGCTGCGACATCATTGGCATCAACATCGGTGATAGTCAGTGTGCCAGAAGTAGTCAGATTATTGCTCTCTAGATCAACCTCAACGTCCTCAGTCACCTCTCCGGTGTCCGAATCCCCTTCACCTACCGTTATTTCAGATGGGTCATCCGCACCATTTATTGTAATGGTCACTTCACCTGTGGTGCCGTCGCTGGCCGTAACGGTATAAACCTCAGTAACAGATTCGCCGTCATCTAGGTATTGCACGTCATCGTTATTAACGACGTAGGTCCAAGCACCATCAGGGTCAATAGTTAAAACGCCAATCTGTGAGTCGTTTGTTGAGCCTTCAAGGTTGAAATCGCCGTTAGGCAAAAAGGTAGGAATATCACTATCTATATCCGTCACCACCACTTGCCCAGAAGTGACCAATTGGTTTGTGACTTCATCTACATTGATATCTTCGGTTACACTTCCAGAATCATCAGTTGCCACAGCCGCATCATCAGTACCGATGATGGTGACTGTAATGACTTGTTCTTGACCATCAGAGGTTTGCACAGTCGTTGTGTCTTGAATCTGCTCACCGTCAGCGAGCTCATCGAAGGGACTGTTAGCAGTAAAAGTCCAAGTCCCGTCTTCATTAATAATGAAAGTTCCAAGCCCATTATCCCCGTCAACCTCTTTGCCCACAAAGGTAACGTCTGGATTATCGCTGGTTATCGCTCCCCCAGTTTCAATAGGCTCATCCTGCTCAAACTCGATAACGTCGGTCTCACCGGATACGAGCACTAACGCGATAATATCAAAAAGAGCGACACTCTGAGTCTCAGACAATCCCTGAGATTCAAAACCGTCAGTTTCAAAATTAGTTTCTGCTAACGTTTCTGCGCCCGTTCGTTCAATCCTACCGCTGTTGGTAAGGCTCGATCCCTCCTCACCTGCAGCAGTATCGAACTTTTCTCCCAGTTCCGTTGGATCGAAGCCTTGCTCGATAGCTTGCTGGACTTGAGCGACCGCATCGTCAATATCGAGGTCTACTTGTTGGTTTTGGCTACCTACAAATCGTGCTGAGACGTCTGGCACGCTGTTCTGGTTTGTACCAAGATTGATGATGACATCACCGGCGGCGGGTTGCTCACCAGGAGACAAACGTCTGACTTGACCTTGAGCATCGAGCACGACGCTTCCACTAGCCAAGCCTAGTATATTTAGGTTTATGTTTCCCATATCCACGTTCCCACTTCTACCAGAATACGCCAAAACACGGGCCCACTCCCATTGTGTTCAATGGCAATTTCTTACAATAAATTTAGTAGTCATACTATTGATAATCAACTCATTAGCGCACGTGTATTAATCAAGTTTTCAAATTAGTCAATAGCAATAACCACTTACAAGCAAAAATAACTCAACAAACTTCGCATTTTTTGGCAAATGTCCTAAGCTTCGTTTAATAGCCCTCTCTTAATTCTGCGGTAAACGCAGGTTGGGAAACGGAAAAACATTGAAAGTAGAAGGAGAGCTACTTTGAAATTGTTTAAATTGCCCATAATATGCTGCGTATTTGCAGCAACACCACTCGCCGCTCAAACTCTGGAACAGGCTGTCGCTATCACTTTGGCAACCAACCCTGAGATAAAAAGTATCTTTAATGAATTTGAGAGTGTGAGAAAGCGTAACGATGCTTCTAGTGGTGCATACAGACCCAGTATCGACCTTGACGCTGGTATTGGTTATGAAGGTATAAACCCTGCACCAAACAATGGGCCCGATACTGACTTAACCAGAAAGGAAGCGACGATTTCCCTCACTCAGTTGCTGTGGGATGGCTCTGCGACGTTATACGACATGGATCGGACGGCTGCTGAAGCTGAGTCGGTTCGCTTGCAATTGATCGCTGATGCCGAAGACAAAGCATTGGAGGTAACACAAATATATCTAGACGCGGTAAAGGCAACCGAAGTCTTGGCACTGTCAGAAAGTAACCTTGCTATCCATAAAAAAATCTATAAGGACATCAAAAAGCGAGCAAGCTCAGGTATCGGCTCCACAGCAGATGTATCACAAGTAGAAGCTAGGATTGCAAAAGCTCACGGTAACTTACTAGCAGCTCAGAATAATCTAGTGGATACACATACCCAATTTCGAAGAGTGGTTGGTCAAGAACCACTTGGTTTAATCTACCCAAGAGCCGATATATCAATGATTCCGTTGTCATTAACGGATGCCCTCGTTGATGCATTAGACAAACACCCAGTCATCAAAGTCGCAAATGCGGATGTCGATTCAGCGCACTTCCAATACAAACAATCGAAAGGCGTGAATTACCCGACATTCTCCATTGAAGCATCACAATCATGGCGAGATGATGCAGGCGGTGACGAAGGTTCTAGCCAAGAAACTTTGGCGATGCTGAGAATGCGATACAACCTATACAACGGTGGCACAGACAGCGCGAACTCGGAAGCAGCCGCCTATCAACTAAATAAAGCAAAAGACTTGAGGGATAGAGCATATCGTCAAGTCGAAGAAGGGCTTCGCCTATCATGGAGTGCCTTGGATTTAACACTGCAACAAAAGAACTTCTTATCTGACCATGTTGATTCAGCATCGGAGACGGTTATCGCTTATGGCAAACAATACCGAATTGGCAAACGAACTCTGTTAGATTTGCTCAACACTGAGAATGAGCTGTTTGAAGCTCGAAAAGATTATTTAGATGCCCATTACGCTGAACAATACGCTAAGTATCGAGTAATGAACGCAACGGGTTCTTTATTGAACGCTCTACTGGTTGATATTCCAGATGAGTGGACAACGGCAGTGGAGTATTAATTATGAAGATCACTTACTTACTACTTCCCGCATTAACCATGACATTGCTCGCTTGTTCTAGCCAACAGGAAGAAGAGTATATTGAGACACCTAAGGCAGAACAAATATCGGACCTCCAAGACGATGATAAGGATGGTGTCGTAAACGCGCGTGATACGTGCCCCGGTACACCAGAAAGTTCGCAAGTCGACAATGAAGGCTGTGGAGAAACAATTAAATCAGAAGAAGTGAGACAACTTAAAATACTCTTTGCTCACGACTCCTATGAGGTTAATCCAATATTCTCGGACCAAATAAGCACCATGGCAGAGTTTCTTGAAACCTACAAAAGTGCATCCATCGAAATTCAAGGTTACGCAAGTAAGCTTGGTTCAAACGAATACAACTTAGAGCTGTCCAAAAAGAGAGCAAATAACGTTCAAGATGAGTTACTTGCAAATGGTATCGAGCCGGAACGTGTGAGAATTGTGGGTTATGGTGAAGAACGCTTAGAGAGTGATGGCGATGATCCCACTTCCCATGCTTTGAACCGCAAAGTAACCGCAACCGTGGTTGGATTAAGCGAACAAATCGTAGAAGAGTGGACCATCTTCACCACACTTGAAAAATAGACAGAGGCTTCGCAGTTACAGTACGTAAAGGAAGAGCATTAAACAAAAAGAGAAAAGCCGCGATAGGATTGCCTATCGCGGCTTTTTGTTATTTGTAGCCACATCGCTCTCGGGAATGGTTCAGTGGCTGGTGCTACTCAAGAGTTAGCTTATTCCTTGGGAAGTGGCTCGACGGTAAGCCGAGCCAGTTACCGATTAAAGTTTTACTTCTTGGTGCTTAGTTTTCGGTAAAGAAATACTTAACAGGAAGTAACCTAAGATAGCTGCAGTCGTTGAACCCATCAGGATACCTAATCGAGCAAGCGTATCGAAATCTGCGTTTGTAGGGCCAAATGCCAGCGATGAAATAAAGATAGACATCGTAAAGCCAATACCACACAGCACAGACACTGCGAAGATGTTCATGAAGTTGACACCTTCAGGTAGCTTAGCGACACCCGTTTTCACAGCGCCCCAGCTGAATAGGAAGATACCCAGCGGCTTACCAACCAATAGACCCATAGCGATACCAAGAGGTAGCATGCCCGTAAGGTTTGAAATTGAGATACCTTCCAGTGAGATACCTGCGTTTGCAAATGCGAAGATTGGCAGAATTGCAAAAGCTACGTATGGGTGCAGTGCGTGCTCTAGGTGTTTCAGTGGAGAGTGCTCTCCTTTATTGCCTTTCAGTGGGATAGCAAAACCAATTACTACACCCGCCAATGTTGCATGAACACCAGACTTCAATACTGCGAACCACAGAATGGCACCAACAATCAGGTAAGCGCTCAGTTTAGTCACATGCTTGTTGTTTAGCATGAACAGCACACCTGTTGCGATGAAACCAACGGTAAGTGCAAGCGTTGATAAGTCACCTGAGTAGAACAATGCAATGATAACAACAACACCTAGGTCATCGATAATTGCTAGAGCCAGCAGGAACACTTTCAAGCTTACTGGTACTCGGTTGCCTAGAAGCGCCATGATACCTAACGCGAATGCGATATCAGTTGCTGCCGGGATAGCCCAACCTTGAAGCGCTTCAGGGTTACTAGAGTTAAATAGCACGTAAATAAGTGCAGGAGCCAACATACCACCTACCGCTGCGATAGCAGGGAAGATAGCAGTCTCTTTAGACTTCAATGCGCCTTCTAAAAGCTCACGTTTAACTTCTAAGCCAATTAGAAGGAAGAAGACAGCCATTAAGCCATCGTTGATCCAGTGAGACACAGACATACCAAGAACGTAACTGTGCAGGACGCCCTGGTACATTTCGTTCAGTGGTGAGTTTGCTACAAACATTGCGATCGCCGCAGCGATAACTAGGATGATGCCGCCAGCAGATTCCATTTTAAAGAAGTCACGGATGACGTCGGTCATGATTTCGCCCTTATATTTATTATTTAAATAAACGAATAACAAAGAATAACCATGAGTTTATATCCAAGCTTTATCGATAGATAATCACTTCTTTGGATGTTTAACTTCGGTTTTTCCTACAAATACTAAACAATACGTCGTATATTCCATAATGTTGTTATGCACCATAAATTAAGTATAGATGAGAACATCACACCTGTATGCACAATTCATTGAGTGCTAACAAAACTAGGAAACATAAAAAAAGGCTATCAAATGATAGCCTTAGGTGTTTTTTAGTAGCCGGTGAGCTGCATAAAACCTGTCGCTTCATGGCTGCCGCTGGCCATTATTGGCCCTTCCCAATATGGTATGACAAATGGCAGCCACATATCTCGGCGTATGATACGTGTAGTCAGGTTGATATCGTGCTCAGGGACGTTAATGATCCACTGAAGCGGCATTCGCCTACCGTTCATTAGCGTTGTGTTCTGCAAAGGCTGAATCGAAATATCCGACTCCGTTAGCTGGTACACCTTGCCAGAACGAGTGGCTAACGTTCCGAATACATAGGGTAACTGCTGATTATGGCGATAGCGGTTGATGCTCAGTGCTGTACCGTCATCAAGGTTAAACACAAACCAATCCCAGCCTTGCTGACCGACTCCAAGTAAGCCACTGCCCCACTCTTTGTGGACCCACGCTGTGCCTTCTACTTCCTTAGCTACGCCATCAAGATTCAGTACACCACTCAATGATAAAAACGGCGCGTTAAAGTTGTACGACGCGACAGGTAGCAAATCATGCTTTTTCTGATAACCGTTATCGCCATTAAGTACATATGGCCCTTTAGCCACAGTATCTAATTGCAGCCCAAACGTATCCGTTTGCACTTGAAGGCGGCCAGGAAACGGCGTGTGACCTAATGAACGCCAATTCCAATTATCAATCCAAATTCTAAATGGGCGACTGGTCATTCCCGCTTGGCCAATGCCACCACGAGCCATTCGCTGCTCTTTCCACACTTTAGATTTAGAAGAAACGACCACGTTAGAAATATAGACTTGCGGGCTCTGCCACCCGGGAGTCTCACGTTCGTCCGTCGCAATACGGAAAAAGCTCCACTGAACCCAATAGTCTTTGCCATCGTCGCCTTTTAAAGACGCAAAATAGTGCCACCACTCGTGCTGAAATTCCGGGTGGAACTTGAAGTCTCGTGGAAGTGATACACCTTGGTCAGGCAACACAGGCTCAAACACATTGAAGTGTTCGCTGACTAGCACAGAGTTAACCTCATTGACCCCTTTCTCACCCGGGTCGATGAAATAGGAGTAGTAACCCCAAACACTCAAAAAGATGCCGAAGAAACTGATTAACAGTAGCGAAGACAAAAAACGATGTCTTAACTTAGTTGAGCTGTTGCGTAGAAACATATTAAAGGGCATCCCTCAGTGACTTCATCGGTGTGTTCCGAATCATTCTCATCACAGGTAAAGCACCAGCTATCATCAATGCTGCCATTGCCCAAGCAAATGTCCCGAAATAGTCCCAGGGGAGAACTTGTAATTCGAGTGACCACCCAAAAGACTGCTTAATGACGATATCCACAATCAAACTCGCCAACGCTAAGCCAAGAGGAACCGCGATTAAAGAAGAGATAAGCCCAAACACAAACAGCTGTAAACTACCGGTAAGAATCAACTCTTTCGCTGATACGCCTAAACATCGTTGCAACGATATATGCCTTTGTCTTGAAACCTCACCAGCGACAGTCGCAAAGAAAATACCGAACACGGCGATTACCAAGGTAATGTTACCCAAAGTATCTGCAATGGCGAAGGTTCTATCAAACACGCGCATCGCTTGGCTATGAATATTGTTGTTATCGAATATGCGTTCAGAACCAAGCCTGAATACACTTTCCAATCGGCTTCTAAGCCCTACTGCATTCACATCATCTTTCAGTATGACGCCAAGCCCAACATTACCTCGACCTGCAAAACCGTATAACCAGTTTCGATGTGACATCATCACTTGGTGATAAGGGTTACCATAATCGTAATACACACCAACGACCTGCCAGCCAGAGCCAAGGTTATCGTAGAGATCAATATAATCACCAGGACGAATCCCTAGCTTGAGTGACATGGATTCGCTGATCAACACACCTTTAGAATGGTGTAAGTGATACCAGTAATTCGGTATACCAAGTTTAATCGTCAGTGCTGCAAGTTCGCCTTCTGAAGGTCCAGTACTCACCACTTGAATACTGCCCATTGGAGAAGCGACATCTTTTTCCCAGCGCCACCATACAGAATCTACTTCAGGTTGTTCCGACAACCAGTTACTCATGCGAGCCGCCGCATTGTTGGTTGGGTATATATAGAGGTCCGCGGCTAATCGCTGTGTTAACCACTTATCCGTGGTGTCTCTGAAACTACCGACCATGGTTTCAACGCCAATGTTCGCAGTTAACGCCAACATAAAGGCCATAGTCGCAACACCACGGTAGCTCATGCTTGATGCTGCGTCCGCGAAGAACCAGCGAGCACGAACCCAACGCAATGAGTAAGAGAGACTGTTGAACAACTTCCACATAAGGAATGGTGTAAAGAGAGCCACACTCACCAGCATTAAAGCAATGATGGCAAAACCAGACTCTTGAGTTTGGGGTGCTTGATAAACTGCAACAGCAGCAACAAGGAAGCCACAACCAATCAACGCTTGCCATGTAAACTCTGTACCCGCAAAACGCATCAACGATAGGCGAGAAGACAAACGAATCGGCTGAGATTTAAGTAAACGAACCAACGGCCATGCGCACGCCAAGAAAGCACCAATCAATGCCATCATTAAGCTATAACCGCTCCAACGCCAATTCCAGTCAATCGTTAAGCCAACATTGGCGTCATATAAATCACCAAGGCTAGAAGACACCGCTGGCAACAGTTGGTTCGCAAGCATCAAACCAAAGACATTACCGCAGATCCAACTCAATAAAACCAGAATCAATAGCTCTAAACATAGAGCTTTAGTGAGCTGCCACCCCGACACACCTGTTTGTCTTAATATCCCCACCAGCGGCTGACGCTGAATAAAAGACAATGACATCGCTTGATAGAAAATAAATAAGCCCACGACAAACGACAGCATCCCCATCGCTTTTAGGTTTAAATGGAAAGCGCTAGTAAGAGATTCAAGCTCTGCTTTAGAACTGCGCGAAATCGTCAATCCATTCGGTAGAATATTTTTAAGGCGTTCAAACTTCTCAGTGGACATATCTGAACAGGCAATGACCGACAAACCAGCGCTGCGTTTCAGCATTCTAAGTAGCGAGATATCAGCTATCAGCCTAGTACCATCAATGATGTTGTTTTGATCAACCATTAATGGGCCAAGCTCTGAACCATCCATAAGGTGGATATAGTCACCGTTCTTCCACTCCATGTGTTCAGCAAGGTCATCGCTCACAAGGATTGGGTACGGCGGTTTCATCAGGTTCAACGTATTAAGATCTTTTAACGCCACGCCCGGTTGCAGTTGAAGCATCGAAACAGGGTCGATACCAATCAACATAAAGTTCGCGCCATTTTCATCAGTGATACGATGGTGGTCAAAAGGAGAACACTGTTGAAAGCCTTCACGGCGAAGCTGGATATAAAAACCTTGCGGGATTTTATTAGCGTTGTGTTTTGGTCGAATACGATAAGGAAGAGGATTCGAAAAGAGTTTTTCGCCATGAGCATAGCTTTGCTTGGCGTGTTGGTTGATAGCAGTAACACCAACCAAAAGTGATACGCCTAGCGTTAAGCCAAGCCATACCAAGATAATCTGCAGTGGGTAACGTCGATAATGACCGAGTAGCGCCTTAACTACGGGCCATAACATGCAGTTGCCCTCCTTGTAGGCGGATCCGGCCGTCCATATGCAGTGCGACTTTCTCACTGTGTGTGACCAACAGTAATGTACATTCTAATTGACGAGCCAAAGAAGTCAGCAGGCGCATTACCGCTTCCGCATTACGCTCATCTAAGCTACCGGTAGGTTCATCCGCTAATAAAATCTTTGGTTCCATGTACAACGCACGAGCAATCGCGGCACGTTGCTGTTGTCCACCCGATGCTTCCTCAGGGTAGCGACCAAGTAAAGGCATTAGATCTAAGGCAGAGAGAATCTGTCTCCAAAGGCCTTTATCTTCAGGCAAGCCTTTTAACTGACGGCAAAAGCGGATGTTATCAGCGATATTCAGCGTTGGTAATAAATTGAATTGCTGAAAAATATGACCAATATTGTTGCGACGATAAGCTGTGCGTTCTCGCTCAGTAGAATCGTGCATATTGAAGTGAGGAAAAACGATTTCGCCAGAGTCAGCCAAATCCAAACCGGCAATCAGGTTCAATAAAGTACTTTTACCTGAACCACTTTCTCCCATTAATGCTAGCTGGTCACCTTGGTTCAATGTCAGTTCAGCACCTTGCAAAACAGGGTGGAACTCCCCCCCATCGACATAGCCTTTACATAGGTCTGACAGCTTTAACATTAAACAGCTCGCATTAGTTAGAATTTGGAAGGAGAATCTACACTAATTCCCTGTTAGGAGGAAGTATTTTGAAAGATAGATCACACACCAATGATAAAGTGATGCGATTGATGCGCCCTACTTCAACTTCCTATCAAGTTTTTAATCCATTTTCTTGTTTTCATGCGATAGAGCGACCCACTCCACTTAATCACCTCTTCAGTAAGGAAAAGTAAATACACCCACTCAGGTGGAAACTTGAGGTAGATAGCCGCGATAGCAGCCAATGGAATACCAATCACCCACTGTGCAATCAAATCTTGATACAGACAGAACTTAACATCACCGCCCGCTCTCAATACGCCAACAATTACAGTCATCGGAATAGAGCGGATAACAATGCCGACGCTGAGTATTAAAATAAACTTCTCAGAGAGTGCACGCGTTTCTTCCGTTAAAGCACTAAAGGCATTCAAGATTGGCGTTTGTACAAAGTAGAGGAAAATCGCGACTACAATACTGGTTAAGAAACACAAGATAGTAATGCCAAGCGCTTGGTAATAAACCACTTCATTGTTTTTAGCGCCGAGCTGGTTCCCCACTAACACTGCAGCTGCATTCGACATACCTATCAATAAACTCAATGAGATCGACTCAACAGGCGTCATCACCGATAAAGCCGCCAAGCCTTGCACGCCTGACTGACCCATGATGGCGTGATAAGCAAACAAGCCACCAGCCCAAGCTAAGAAATTAAAGGTTGTCGGCAGAGACAGTTTCAAGAAGCGAACGACTTTATCTACTGTTGCCGCAGCTTTTATGTCACTGAACTTGAAAGCGAGTAAGTGTCTAGAGAAATAGAGATACCCAAACAAGGTCGCAACCTCAATAGCGCCACTTAATACTGTGGCTATCGCGGCACCTTTGATACCTAGTGCGGGAAACCCTAGGTTACCGAAGATCAGCACCCAGTTTAAAAACACGTTGGACAAGATACCGATACCACTGAAGAAGGTACTTAGCCCAGGTTTGTGCATCGCTCGTAAGCCAACGGCCATGCTGCTAACGCACGACACCGCCAACATACTAAAAGAGGTAATGACGATGTATTCAACACCTAAACTGATCACTTCTTGAGAATCGGTCGTCACACCCATGATTTGAGCAGGGAAAGAGACAAAGAAGACAATAGTCAGAAGAGCAAACAAGGTCGAAACCAACCAGGTTAATGCGGTACTTTCCCTTACCCCTTGCCTATCACCGGCTCCCCAATACTGAGCAGTAAGTAGAGCACCACCAGTGGTCACACCCACCAGCATAATAGTCGTCACAAACATCGCACGGCTTGCGACACCAACCGCCGCAATATCAGCTTCCCCAAGTTGGCCTAACATCAGCACATCCACCAAGCCTCGGCTTGAAAACATAATGCTCTGCAAGGTGATTGGCAAAGCAATGGCAATCAGCCTGCGAACAAAATCGCCGCGTGTATGATGGATAATTGAAGAGAGCAGCATAGGCACACCTGAACGGAACGTATTGAAGGCAAAAGGAATATTCTTTCAGTATATCAATGTTCGAAATTCAACCATACATAAATCATACTGAATGCATAAAATTCCGTATAACGTCTTTGGCCGTTTCACTCATCAAACCTAAGCAAAATAAACGTGCCACTCCCGACTTGAAAATCGAATCGTTTATCAAACAAACCATAAAACATGAATATCAAACACGCATCATATATAAAACGCCTAACTTAATCTGTATTACAGCTAAATTGATGGAAATCAAAGTTAGTCCTGATGTTTATTTTATTGAATTTGTTAACAATTTTCACAAATCAAATTAACCGCATGATTTAAATGGCTTTATTTTGTTAAATTTTTAACCATCTAGTTATTCGATTAATATTCATTCCTTTTTGTCATTTCATAAACTGCCATTAATTCAATAACTTCCACCCCAGTTTCAATAGGGAGTTAAAATGAACAATAAAAAAATAATAATGAGTTTGGCGGGTGTTGGCATCTTGGCTTATCTGGGCATGGTTTATACGGTTGATAAAAACGATCAACGTCTTGCCGCTGAAAGCCTGGCGCAGTTTTCATCTTTGGATAAGTCCTCTTTAGACTACCAAGCGATGAAAGTACTCAGCGATAAAGGGTGTGCATATTGCCACACGAACGACAGCGAAATGCCTTTCTACTCTGAATGGCCGATTGCAAAACCACTCATGAATGCCGACATACAAACAGGTATGAAACACTTTGAAATTACTCAACTTTTCAATGGTATTCAGAATAATGAACCAGTATCCGAAGTAGCACTTGCGCGTATTGAAAAGGTACTTTACGACGGTTCGATGCCACCTAAGATCTATCAATCGATGCACTGGTCTGCTGGGATTTCAAATGAAGAAAAGCACACCTTGTTAAAGTGGATACGCCAAACAAGAGCGGACATTCACCAAGATTCTCCGGTAGATGACAGCCGCAGAGAAGGCACACTTCAGCCAATCTACACTCAGTTTGAGGTGGACGAAGACAGAGTTAAGCTAGGCAAAGCGCTCTACCACGACACTCGCCTATCCGGTGACGACACGGTTTCTTGTGCGACTTGCCATGGCTTAGACACAGGCGGTGTCGACAACTTAGTCGGTTCTGTTGGTATTCATGGTCAAGTTGGCGGAATCAATGCGCCAACAGTTTTCAACTCAGCGTATAACAAATTACAGTTTTGGGATGGCAGAGCGAATGACTTGCAGGACCAAGCCGGTGGTCCTCCTTTCAATCCAATCGAAATGGGCTCTGAAGGTTGGCAACAAATCATCGATAAGCTGAGTCGTGATCCTGACTTGGTTGCTAAATTCAACAAAACCTATGATGGCGAAATCACGGGTGACACCATCACTCATGCGATCGCTGAGTTTGAAAAAACCTTGGTAACACCCAACAGTCGATTCGACCAATACCTGACTGGCAATTCGGATGCGATTAACGCTCATGAAAAGCACGGGTTAAAGCTATTTAAACAATACAGCTGCGATACTTGCCATACGGGTGAGGCCATGGGCGGTGAAACCTTTGAAACCATGGGTATGAAAGCGGACTACTTCGCAGATAGAGGAACGGATATCACCCCAGAAGACTTGGGAAGGTACAACGTCACTGCGATTGAATCCGACAAGCACAAGTTCAAAGTACCAACGCTTAGAAACATTGAACTCACTGCACCCTACTTCCACGATGGCCATGCAGAGACCTTAGAGCAAGCGATCTTTGATATGGGTAAGTATCAAGTTGGTGTCGAGATGAGTGATGATGAAGTGGATGCTATCAAGGCATTCCTCAAGACGCTGACTGGCGAATATAAAGGAAACAACCTTAGCCCTAAAGCTCAGCAGCAGAGCTAACTAACGTCAATCGAAGTGACTAAATACTACCGATAAACTTAAGCCAATGGATTCTTTCTATTGGCTTTTTCATTGCCTATAGCTCGATTGGTTTTGCAGAAAAGTTCGCGTAGTATGAGTAAAGGACGGTTTGATACGCAATACATGGAGTAACGATGAAGAAAGTACTGGTTTTAGGCGCTTCTGGATATGTTGGTTCACAGCTACTTCCTCAACTGCTAGAGCAAGGTTATCAAGTAACCGCAGCAGCAAGGCACATCGACTACTTAAAAGCGAGAACTGAGCCTCATGAGAATTTGTCACTCGAATATCTCGATCTGGCAGACCAAGCGGCAACACAAGCTTTGGTTCCCGACTTTGATCTTATTTTCTTCCTTGTCCACGGGATGGCTGAAGGCCACGACTTCATTGATTACGAGTTAAACCTTGCTCGCAACTTTGTCTCTGCACTTGGTCCTAAAAACCAGCACGTTATCTACCTGAGCTCACTTCAGCCTCAAACCGGCGATTCTGAGCACCTTAAAGCGAGAAAGAAAACCGGTGAGCTCCTTCGAAAAGGATCGGTTCCCGTTACTGAGCTTCGAGCTGGCGTCATCATTGGCCCTGGTTCAGCTGCCTTTGAGATAATGCGAGACTTCGTTTACAACCTACCAATCATGATTGCGCCGAAATGGGTCGACTCAAAAGCTAACCCTATCGCATTGAAAAACCTCAATCACTACTTGTTAAAGCTCGCACAAGATACCCCAAGCGACAATCAGACCTTTGAGGTTGGTGGTCCAGATATCGTCTCTTATCGCAATCAATTCGCGCATATCGCCAAAACTGCCGATCGTCCACTTAGGTTGTGGGCGACTTCCCTACTCACGCCTAAAATCGCCTCTTATTGGCTTGGCGTGGTGACCTCTGTCCCTTCTAACATAGGGAGAGCATTACTCGCGGGTTTAAAGCATGACTTCATAGCTAACTCGACTACCATCCAAGAAAAATATCCGCAAAAACTCGTGTCGTTCGAGAGCATGGTTGAACAAGCGATTCATGCTGAGGGTAACTTCGTAAAAAGTAATGTGTGGGGCTTTGATAAAACCGCCTTTAAACGCTGGCAAGCGGGATACGGTTACTACCCGAAGAAGACAGGTGCAAGTATCACGTCGACTGCCTCACTAGAATCGCTTTGGCACGTAGCTCAACAGATTGGAAGCCCTAAACAGGGTTACTTCTTCGCTAACGCTTTATGGCGCACAAGAGAGTGGTTAGATCTCCTCTTTGGTGGCGGAGTACCCGTGCGACAAATGCCAGAAGGGCCAAAACTAAAAGTAGGCGACAAAATTGACTCATGGAAAGTAATTCGCTGTGAAGAGAACCAATTCCTATCGCTGCTATTTGGGATGAAAGGTCCGGGCTTAGGGCGATTGGAAATCACGGTTTCTGATAACGGAGACACACGCGAATTAAACATTACCGCTTGGTGGCATCCTAAAGGCTTTCTGGGGCTACTATATTGGTTCGCAATGATGCCAGCTCACCTGTTTATCTTTAAAGGCATGGTGAAAGAGATAGAGAAACAAGCGAGAGGATAGATGAGAGATACGAGTAACGAGATGCGAAAAGATTAAAAGCAGATACGGGATTCGAGTAACGAGATTCGAAAAGATTAGAAGCAGATGTGGGATTCTAGTGGCGACTGGCGCTATGAGAAGCAAACAAAAAGAGCGGATAATTCCGCTCTTCGTATCTCGAATCTCGTATCCATCCATTAACCAACAAAGCTAATTGGGATCTCAGCCAATTGGTTGCCTTGGTTAGCTGGGTACACGATGTATTCACCGTGATACTTCACGGCAGACTTGTAGTCAGTCACTTTATGAAGCATGAAGCCTGCTTCCATCGCCGCTTGGATAAACTCAGCGTGGTTACCACGAACAAACCAGTTCATCGGCTTAACCATCAACTCACCGTCGAAAGAGTCATCACACTGCTTACCACATAGCGCGAATGAGTGCTCACCATCGGTAAAGAACTGAATTTTGCCACCCGTGGTTAGCTCATCTTCGCTCGATACACTCCAGCCCATCTCATACATTTTGTCCATAAAGGCTTCAACGTCACTGTCTTTGAGTGCTTTAGGCTCTTCGCCTTCAGGGAAGAACTGAGCGTAAAACGCTGAGATTCGCTTAAACGTAAAGGTTAAATCAGAGTTGTTGCCCTTTGAACGCCCCTGCTTTTGCCAGCGAACCAAATCAGGCACAACAACACGATCATACGCTTGTGCTTTGATTGCTTTAGTTACCCAGCGAACAAGGTATAGGTTGTTTGCGATAGGTGCGTCAATCGCTTTGCCTGACTTGTGTAGCGCGTAAAGCTCACCAAGTGCGGTGTTCACAAGCTTCTGAATTTCAATATAGTATTTTGACATTATGCCTTCTTTCCTAATGTCCAATATAGTAATGCTGACAGTATTGCACATGCTGCCATCACCATAGCCATTGGTCCCGCAGTATCACTTGGTAGCATTGCGACAATTGCCCCAACCACAGAACCAGTACCAAATCTTAATGTGCCCGCGAGTGATGATGCCGTACCAGCCATATTCGGGTACCCACTGAGTAGCAGCGCCATTGAGTTACTACCAATGGTAGACAGTGTGCCGATAAACAGCATCACGAATGGCACAATGCCCCACAGGCCGATATCTAATGACCAGCCGACCAACAAACCTAAACCAGCGAACAGCTGAATGGTTAAACCCACTCGAAGCATCGCGTGAGAGCCGACTTTCTTCACAATTCGGCCATTAATGCTCGTCATCAAGATCATTGCAACGATGTTCAAGCCAAACAGGTAACCAAATAGGTCTGGGCGAACGCCATAGATGTCGATGTAAACAAACGAACCAGCGGTTAAGAATGCGAACATTCCCGAAAATGAAAATGCACCTGAAAAAATCAGTCCCATTGCCGTTGGGTTCTTACATAAACGAGCGTAGTTACGAATCGTCGTTTTGAAACGCAAAGGCTGTCGATTTTCTACCGGTAACGTCTCAGGGATCTTCATCGATACAGCTAAGATTACGATCACAGCAAAGATAGCCAGTACCCAGAAGATTGAGCGCCAACCAAACCACAATGCCAAGTAACCACCGATCATTGGTGCGATAAGTGGTGCAACCGTCATAACCAAGGTTACGAAAGACATGGTTCTCGCAAAATCTTCACGATCAAACATGTCACGAACAACCGCTTGGATGATTACAGCTGCCGCTGCGCCTGCAAAACCTTGTGCAGTACGAACGTAAGTCAGTGCTTCAATGCCATGAGTTGTCGCACTCACCACAGAAGCAATCGCAAACAAGAACACACCAATCAATAGTACTGGCTTACGTCCATAGCTATCAGCTAATGGGCCATGCAGCAGCTGACCCAACGCAAAACCTGCGGTATAAGCGGTTAGCGTTATCTGTACTTCGCCCGCCGTTACACCAAGATCTTTGGCAATGGTCGGCATTGCAGGCAAGTACATATCGATAGCAAGTGGCGTTAGTGCACCAATTGCACCGAGAATCAAAAACAGCACTAAGCCTAATTGTGGGGTTTCTGGTTGAGAGCTTGGACTCTGTGGGGTAGATGTCTGCATGGTTCTCCGAATGTTTAACTGATAAAACTAGGACCAGCGTGAACACGCAAGTCAAAAGATTGGCTGAGACTTTCCTAGTACCAGTCAACATCATCAGCCGACGCTATCCTTGGTCGGCTTTGCAACGAGAGCGCTATAAATTAATAGCTAAGGGTTACTTCCAGATAGAGTCGACTTCTTCTTGTGTCAGGTAACGGTACTCACCTAACTCTAAAGATTCGTCCATCTCGATTTCACCAATACGTTCACGATGTAGCGCTTCTACCTTGTTACCAAGTGCTGCAAACATGCGTTTTACTTGGTGGTATTTTCCTTCGTGAATTGTTAGTAGCACTTCGCGTTCTGCACGTACTTCAAGGTGTGCAGGAAGTGTTAGGCCATCTTCGCTTTTCAGCTGGATGCCTTCTTTGAATTTTTCAACGTAGTCTGGTTCTACTGGATCAACCAACCACACGCGGTACATTTTTTCGCACTTGTGTTTTGGTGCCGTAATACGGTGAGACCATTTACCGTCATCCGTAATCAGAACAAGACCTGTAGTATCAACATCTAGACGCCCTGCAAAGTGCAGCTTGTCCATTTTGATTTCATCAAGCAATTCAAATACGGTGCGATTTGAGCCATCTTCATGCGAACAAACAAACCCTTCTGGCTTGTACAACATGATGTAACGTGGGCCATGAACATTCAGTTCATTACCTTGCCACTCCACTACACACTGCTCAGTTACTTTAACTGAACCGCTTTTTTGCATGACATCATTCACTGTCACAGTCTTTGTTTTTAATAAGTGTGTTGCTTCTTTTCGAGTAATGCCTAGTGCATCGCACAGAAATTTATCTAAACGCATGAATACCTCAACTAATCTAAGTCGGGTATTATAGTCACCTTTGCTCAATTAGTTGAGCTATTTCACACTATTTGTTCTCCATTTTACAAGACGCGATATGTATACACTCCGCCCATACCAAGCAGACTCAGTAAAATCAGTCATTCACTACTTCAGAAAACACCAAACACCGGCTGTTCTCGTGCTACCAACAGGGGCTGGGAAAAGTTTGGTCATCGCTGAGCTGGCAAGGCTTGCCAAGGGGCGTGTATTGGTACTTGCTCACGTCAAAGAGTTGGTTGAGCAAAACCATGAAAAGTATGAAGGTTATGGGTTAAAAGGCTCTATTTTCTCGGCTGGTTTAGGCCGTAAAGAGACCGACCAACAAGTGGTATTCGCATCGGTACAATCTGTGGTTCGCAACCTCGATTCATTCTCTAACCAATTTTCACTTTTGGTTATCGATGAATGCCACCGAGTACCCGATGAAAAGAACAGTAGCTATCAGAAAGTGATCACTCACTTGCGTGAAAATAATTCTGGTATCAAGGTACTTGGCTTAACGGCAACCCCTTATCGCTTAGGCATGGGTTGGATTTACCAATACCACACTCGTGGGCAAGTGCGCTCGGAAGAACCAAGATTCTTCAGAGATTGTATTTTCGAGTTACCGATTCGCTACCTGCTCGACGAAGGCTTCTTAACACCAGCTCGCATGATAGATGCGCCAGTATTGAGTTATGACTTCTCACAATTAAAGCCCGCGAGCACGGGTCGATACAAAGAAGCCGAACTTGATATGGTGATCGAACAATCAAAACGAGCGACACCACAGATTGTCGATCAGATCATTCACCTCGCCCAAGACAAACTGGGCATCATGGTGTTTGCAGCCACCGTTCGACACGCTCAAGAGATCCTAGGCTTACTCCCCGAAGGTGAAGCCGCAATTGTCATTGGTGACACGCCAACACTCGAGCGTGACCAAATCATCAACGATTTCAAAGAACGAAAAATCAAATTCTTGGTCAACGTGTCGGTTTTAACCACCGGCTTTGACGCCCCTCATGTGGATTTAATTGCAATTCTTCGCCCAACAGAATCCATCAGTTTGTATCAACAAATCGTTGGCCGTGGCTTACGTTTGTCTCCAGGCAAAAAAGAGTGTTTGGTGCTCGATTACGCAGGTAACAGCTATGATCTCTACCAACCAGAAGTGGGCGATCCTAAGCCTGATTCTGACAGTGAAATCATCACCATCCCCTGCCCAGCTTGCGGCTTCAATAACAACTTCTGGGGCAAGCTAGACAGCAACGGCTTCTTGCTTGAACACTTTGGCCGTAAATGCCAAGGCTACTTTACCGATGAAGACACAGGTGAACGTGAGCATTGTAACTATCGCTTCCGCGCCAAATACTGCGGAGAATGTGGCGCCGATAACGACATCGCGGCCCGTATTTGTCATGAGTGTGACGCTACCTTGGTAGACCCAGACAAAAAGCTCAAAGAGGCACTCAACCTAAAAGATGCTTTGGTGTTTGAGTGTTTAGAGATGGACCTTAATGTACTTAAGGACGACAAAGGCAAATCGCAACTTAAAGTCACCTACCGAGGTGAAAACCAAGCGCAAGTCCATGAGTTTTGGTCACTGACCACCAAGAAGCAAAAACAGAACTTTAAAGATCAGTTTGTTCGCCCTCACCTTGCAGATAGACACAGGCCTTTTGAGGAAGCGTCGCCATCGAAAGTGGTTGCTCACCAACATAGATTTCGCCCACCACAATTCGTTATTGCGCGTAAAGTTGGACGCTTTTGGAAAATGAGAGACAAGATATTCGAAGACGAACTTCAACAACGTTAATTATTACTACCTTAACACTTGGCGGTTAGTCTCCGTGATGTGTTGGCGCTCTTCATCGTCAAATTTTTAGGTATCAATTTCTCATTATTAATCAGGTTCACTTTCTGTTCAGAATTACTTTTTTATACTGAACGCTATCAACCTTCTCTAGGATTCGCTATGTTTAGTAAAGCTATGATTTCTTTGTTTTCTATAAGCTTAGGCTTATTTGTTTCTGCTGGCGCATGGGCTGACTCACATCATAATGGTCACGACCTAGTACAAGACGTTCACAAAGCAGGAACCCGCATTGAATTTGAAGAAGACCAAGACGAAGTCTATGAAGCGGTTCGAGAAGGCTATATTCGCCCTTTCTCTGAAATGTATGCCGCGGTAGAAAACGATCTTCATGGCCGAATCATTAAAGTCGAACTTGAAGAAGACGATGATATTTGGGTGTATGAGTTAAAAATTAACTACCAAAACAACATCATCAAAGTTGAATACAACGCCGAGACGCTGGACATGCTAAAAATTGAAGGCCGCAACTTTAAAAACGCAATTAAACACGGCGACTAATTAAGCGCGACGAATAGTTAAGTACGACGAACAGTCATTACAAAAATTAAGAAGAACAATTATGAAAATTTTAGTCGTTGAAGACGAACCTCGTTTGGGCCAACAAATTATTGAAACACTTGAGGGAGCCGACTGGGTTCCAGAGCTTTCTCAAGATGGTATCGACGCTCTTTATCGCGCGACATCAGAAGAGTGGGACGCGATTGTTCTCGACTTAGGTCTACCTAAGCTTGATGGCCTAACCGTTTTAAAAGGCATCCGAGACGAAAACATCAACACGCCAGTGATTATCTTGAGTGCTCGTGACACCCTAACCCAACGTGTTGAAGGCTTAAACGCAGGCGCTGACGATTACCTCACTAAGCCATTCGAAATGGTCGAGCTTATTGCCCGTATTCGTGCGCAACTTCGCCGTGCGTCAGGCAGCGCAGCACCGGTTCTTCAAATTGGTGATTTAAGCTTAGACACTCGCAGTTCAAAAGTGTTGTGGCAAGGCCAAGCAGTCAGCCTAACGGCACTAGAATATAAGGTTGTCGCGTATTTCATGCACAACCAAAACAAGGTTATTTCGCGCACCGAGTTGGTTGAGCACATCTACAAACAAGACTTCGACCGCGACTCGAACACGGTCGAGGTCTTTATTGGTCGTATTCGTAAGAAAATCGCACCTAAGATCATCAAAACCGTGCGTGGCCTTGGCTACCAACTGAATGCTGAATAAGTCTCTATTTAGTTAGATGCACAAACGTCAATTAAGCTAAGAGAAATCAAGCACACTCACCCACTAAGTGGACAGCCTGTACTGATCATCGAAATACAAGTCGATAACGATGAGCAAAGGCAGGCTGGAAATGCATGAACCTAAAGAAAAGAACACTTAAAAACATCAGTCTAAAAAGCCGCTTGCTTCTCGCTGCGGCTTTTTGGCTAGGTGCGATGATATTAGCGGCTGGCGTTGGTATACCAAAACTGGTGAACGATTACCTTGTCGACGACATGAAGCAGCAACTTGCCCTAACCATGGACGAGCTCACCGCGAACATTGAAACCAATGACAATGGTAACCTAATCATGGCGGAGCGCCTGTCTGACCCAAGGTTTAACCAACCATATAGCGGTATCTATTGGCGTGCCTCGACCCAAGATCAAATCATTCGTTCTCGCTCTTTATGGGACAAAGACCTCACCATCAAGCGTTCTCCTATTCACACTTCCGTTAAAGGGCCTGAAAAAGAGAAACTGATTTATATCGAGCAAGATATCTACCTTCCTTCACTCAGCGACCCTATCACCATCACAATCGGTATTGATGAAGATCCTTTAGAGTCGACGCTGGCAGAACTAACAGGCCAAGTATGGTTGATCCTGATGTTGTTGTTTGTCGGCGTTCTGATGTTAATTGGTATTCAAGTGAGCTGGTCTCTATTACCTCTTAGTAAGATGCAGCGTGAGTTGGTAATGCTGAGAAAGGGTGAACAGCAAGGGCTAAGCGATAACTACCCAAAAGAAGTTTCTCCATTGGTATCTGACCTCAATGCCCTACTCTTTCATTACCAAGAGTTACTGGAGCGCGCACGTAACCACGCGGGGAACCTATCTCATGCATTAAAAACGCCGCTGTCGGTGATGAAAAATGAAATAGAGATGCTGCCTGACAACGAGAAGAAACTGTTACAGCAACCCATTCAGCAGATCCAAAGCCAGATAGATTACCACCTTGGTCGTGCTCGTATGGCAGGTGCAATGAACATCCTTTCGGTGAAGTCGTCGCCTTGTGAACGTGTTGAAGCGATCTCGATGGCGTTTGATAAGGTTTATGCCGCCAATGAAGTCACTATGATCAATGAGCTGGACTCTGAACTTGAGGTCGCTGTAGAAAAAACTGACCTAGATGAGATGGTCGGTAACCTACTCGAAAATAGTTATAAGTGGGCGGGCAGTATTATTCGCGTTCACGCTAATGAACTGGCCGATGGCAATGTCGAATTGATTATTGAAGACGACGGACAAGGTATCCCTGAAGAAAAGCTCGAACAGGTGACCAAACGAGGCGTAAGGTTGGATGAAACGACTCCTGGTACCGGTCTAGGCCTGAATATTGTGAATGAAATGGCACACAGTTACCGGGGAAACTTAACGCTAAGCAAAAGCTCAATGGGTGGCTTGAAAGCCTCTCTTGTTCTAAAGGTATCTCAGGCCTCTTAAGACGACTAAATTCGAACAGCTGCTATACCTTTAATAAAAATAAGGAGTTTACGCATCACGCATAAACTCCTTTTTGATCCTGTGCCTTTTTTACTCTGCAAATTTAAGCCATCGAATGTAAACCAATGACATTGCCTTCGGTATCAATAACCACGCTGATGAAGCCATGCTGCCCAATCGCCATTTTAGGTACTTGTAGAACACCACCATTCGCAGCCGCTAAGCTTGCTTCTGTGGCACAGTCCTCACAAGAAAAATACACCATAGTGCTGTTGCCCCCAGCC
Source organism: Vibrio sp. T3Y01 (assembly GCF_013114525.1). Classification (NCBI taxonomy): domain Bacteria; kingdom Pseudomonadati; phylum Pseudomonadota; class Gammaproteobacteria; order Vibrionales; family Vibrionaceae; genus Vibrio; species Vibrio sp. T3Y01. The sequence goes on from NZ_VTXJ01000014.1 coordinate 133,592, forward strand.
TTAACATCAGGCATCGAACACAAAGCCCCTGTGGCCCCGTATTTGTCCATATCACTAGGAAACACCCACATTTCAATATCGATGCCCGTTTCATTATCTAACTTCTCTAGCGCCACTTTAAACACGGCTTCGTAAAACGATTTGGCTCTCACCATATCGTCGACATAGATTTCAAACCAACCAACCGGATTCATTTGCATACTTTGTCCTTAGCTTTCGCCCTTGTTCACCCTTAATTAGAATAGACAAGGTTGACACTATTAGAACGATAGAATCACTCAAGATAGGGTCGGTTTTAACAAGCAGAAATAACAAAACCTTGTTTGATTGATATTCAAACAAGGTTCGTATTTATCGGGGGTGAGGTGGAGAGCATCTTAAAGCCTCACTTTATATATCATTCACCGCAACATCTAAGGTTTGTGAATCATCACCGTATGTCGTTGAACCAATAACTAAGATCTTTCCGTCTGTGTAGTAGTCATGTTGATCATTCATTACTTGTGCATTCGCTAGAGGTAAATTGACCAGTTCCATATTCGGGTAAGTCGATTTAATTTGCTGCGCCAACCGATCGCGCTCTTCATCAACATTCGGATCTATTTTATGGAGTACGGTGACAATGCCAGAATACGGTGTCACTTTTAAACCATCATCGTAGCTGATTGCTCCTAACCATTTTGTTTGATTACTGTTTCTGTCTAACCCAGCATTCCACCAGCGAATATGGCTTCTCTTCATCAGGTTTCCAGGCAATTGAAAGGCCATATCTTGTGGCTGGTTTCGCCAATACAAGTCAGATACAGGCGGTGTCTTATCTTTTAGGAGAGTAAGGTAACTCGACCATTCAATATCATTTCGAGAGAACGTTTGATTTTCTATCCAGCCTAACTGGTTCATGAGTTCACGAGGCGATTTTCCGACATAAACAACATTGATCGCTTGCGCATCATAGATTGGAGACAGCCCGGGAAACGCTTTGTAAGTCACTTGTTGTAAGTCGACAGAGTTCATCTGTGCCGATGTTTGTTGATTTTGAAAGTCATCAGCTTTCCAGAAGAAATGGGCATAATTTGCGTAACACAGCCAAGCCACTAAAAACGCGCTGGTTTTTAAGATCAACTTACGCCATTTAAGTTTGTTGCCCACAACAACAAAAATGGTCACTGCAACTAAGCCAATCAGCAAGCTTTGGTGTTCGCTTAGGAAAACCTTAACCGCCCCTAATAAAGGAAACTGTTCGACACCATGTGCCAACAACATACCCCAAGCAATGAATTGACCACCGCCAAGCAATAAGCCTATCGAAGACAACAGCGTAAAACTGTGCCACTTAACGCGATGAGAACCGGCGATAACAGGAACAACCCAAGCAATAGGGCCCAAAAGGCGTGCCGCGACTATGATGAATGTGCCCTTTTTCGCAATGAGATAACGACACCGTGCGATCAGCCTTTTGGTTTTTGGTCGAAATTGAATTAGCTTCTTTTGGGCTGTCCTTCCCCACTTTAAACCAATGAAGTAACTCAGTTGATCCCCAACGAAACCACCTAACATTACAAACACCAACGCCATCCATGCACCTGAATACAGTTGAAAGCCCGCAGCGATAAAAAACGGCTCTCCCGGTACAAATAGGTTTGGGCCAATGAGAGCATCACCCAATGCTCCCAGGAACAGCCCTAGTCCATCAAACATAACAACCTCAATGCTTACTGTTCTTTATAGTGACCAAACTTGTAGTTCATTTCGTTGTTACGCATTTCGCCTTTAAAGAAGCGTCTTATATTGGCTTTAAGGTAAGTTGAACCCGTCTTCACAACACCATCTTGGTCTAATCGACGTGGATCAAAACCGAAGGTCATATTTAGGAATCTAAATCGCCATGTTTTGCTCGCTCGTTTTACGTAATCACAGTCCTCACACAGGACAATCTCTTCATCGAAACCACCGATCTCTTCATGCGCTCGTTTGGTTGAGAAAATACACGCGCCAATCGCGGTCGGGAAAAAGAACTGAGTCGCAAATAAGCCCGCATTAAACAGCCCATAACCGAATTTATGAACCAGTGGCAGCCCTTTTGAACTCATGTATACGCCAGCAACTTCAAGCTTGTTTTCTTCTAACTCATAAAGCGCCTTTGCAAGGAAGTTACGAGGCAGGCTTACGTCGGCATCCAAGAAAAGGATTCTGTTGTATTGCGCCAAAGCAGCACCGGTGTTTCGACCAAGGCTAACACCGCGTTCTTGCATATGGTGGACTGTCAGTTTTGGTAATGCACTTTCATAGGCTTGTGCGACTTCTCGGGTGTTATCTTCACTGTTTGAGTCGACTACGATCACTTCGAACTCTTGATGGGTTTGCACGCTCAACTCTTCCATTAAGCGACTAATACGTTTCTCTTCGTTTAACGTAATAACGACAATACTTACCGGTTCCATCTTTTCACCTATTCATTCTGCTGATTAATTAACACTAAGGTTACCTAACCAAGCATTAACCAAGCCTTAGGCGAACATTCATTTTCCGTTCATTAACTTGATGATTTCGCGACGATATAAACAAGGCAAAAGAACAAGACAGAAGAGCAAAGAAAGCGATAAAATAGGGTTAGCGAGCGTTTTATCTACAAACGAGCCAAATATCGAGGGAAATTCACTTTGTGATAGGCTTCTTACTTGCTCATATTCAAATGTGATGTTAGTATCCGCGCTCGCTTAAGCATGAACTCGTTTCTGCCTAAGCATTACCACATACTCAAGGTCGCATTGAGGTGTGAAGTTAATTTTTACTAATTTGAGAGTAAAACTATGAAATTTGAAGCAGTAGTACGTACTGAACTAGGTAAAGGTGCGAGCCGCCGCCTACGTCACGCTGGTAAATTCCCAGCTGTAATCTACGGTGGTGAAGCAGCAGCTGTATCTATCGAACTTAATCACGACGAAGTGATCAACCAAATGGACAAGCCTGAGTTCTACGAAGCAATCACTCTACTGATTGACGGCGCAGAAGTTAAGGTTAAGCCACAAGACGTTCAACGTCACGCTTACAAGCCAAAAGTTGAGCACATGGACTTCATCCGCATCTAATTCCCTACCAAGGAATAGATTGGATTAATCCAGCCTTCTGCATAGAAAAGATAATCGACCTTACCAATCGAGAAATCTAAAAATTCGAAACCCCGATGCTACCAACATCGGGGTTTCACCGTTTTTGAGCCCTCAAAAACGTCGTAAATCTCGCGCAACACACTGAAAATAATCAACTTTCCTCTTCCCCACTTTATCCCAGTCTTACTTGGGTGGATTAAGGGTGGACGAAAGGTGGACTTATACAGTAGTTTTTCTAACAGTAAGACTAGACCGCTTTTTCACTAGGTTCAACACTCGAATCAAACAAAAAGACAAAACCGACTAGCACCTAGAATGTTACCTATATGGCTTTGTACGCACTTCTAAACGAATAGAGTCATCAAGAATAGGAACAATAGTACTTTGGCATGACTCGCTAGCGCTGAGAGCCGCCTACTTGCATTCATGTATATTGGATTGGGCTTTACCACCACGTAATACACTCCAGGCTAATAAAACAACACTGAAGGGCGATCAAGAAAACACTTCTAGCCTTTCGTCCATTCTTAACACCATCTCCCAGCTTAATCACTACAACCCTCATTTAATGGCATAACACGCCTAAACTAACCATTAGCCAATAAACCTACTCATCCAGTATTAAGACTTTAAAGGCCTATAGGCATTCACTGATCCGCACACTCATTTTTCACAACATAGCACTCGGCTTATCTGTCCAAAAATCATGGATTCGGATTCCGAATAACAGCTCAAACGTCCATGCAAACCTAAAATATTAAAGCATTTGGCCCAAGAATTTGTGATGGTGGGGCTCTGGTCGCATCACAAGCATAAACTCCCGTAACCCCCACCCTCGTGCACTCTAGGTGACACTTTCAGCTCACCTAGAGTGCACGGATTTAAAGGGCTATTGAGAGGTTTTGTTGACAAAGTAATGTTGACACTTTTTGGAAAGAAATCTCAACCCAGATTCTAGTGCTATTTCTTGAAAATCAACGGCGTTTTGAAGGAGAAAAAACGAGTAACTCTCAGGTTTTTCAATACAACTCGTATAATAAAACTCGTATAGATGAGGTTACCGAAGCAGAATTGTGGCGGATATCCGAATTCGCGAATAAAAGGAGTAATATTGAGATGGTTGCAGCTATGAAAAAGAAGCGGCCTGATTAGCTAACTTTCCTTAGGCTCTTCTTTCTAGAATACTCGTAATGTCTTTTTTGAGTTCCTCTGAAAGGCGTTCGAATTGTTCTGGTGCAACCAAACCTTCCTCGCACATTTGCATGAGCTGGATAAATGCACGGTTTCGAGAATGGCCATCAAAAATAAGCTTCATTTGCTTTTGAGATTCTTTGGAGTGCTGGTACATAAAGTTATACCTTTCTCCTACAGGTTCTGCTTCATCAGTAATCGTTTTGATGGCTTCATCTAGTTGACGAGCACAAAACACTTTCGCTGCTTCACTCTTTATCTCGCAAAAGATTTTCCAATCAGACTCTTTGATATTCATACCGACCTCCATAAAGTGTTACTTTTTAGGGTAGGACATTACCGCACATATAGGACGGGAGTGAGGCCTCTAATCGTTGTAAATCGCTCTTAAATACTTGCTAAGGATCACTTGCTGCATAGTAAAGGCCAACCTGAATGTAACCTCCACAAACCTTCCATGGCCGTAGAAAATAGAATGTAGTCAAACGGTTTACTAAAATGAATTTCTGACCACAACACATAGGAAACTCTCCAACGAGAAAGATCAGACAGCGAACTATCTCTAATTGCAAGAGAGCCTGTACCACTACCACCATGGTATTCCTCCAGAATACGCTCTCGCAAACCGCCAAAACCTTTTTTGCCAACTCCTCCGATACCACTGTATACAAGACGAAAACCATCAATTTCTATATCACATAGCAGAGTAAAACCCATGTTTTCTGTAGCTGTATCAGCGAAATTGATAGCTCCCTTCTTTGAACAAGGTTCCGAGTTAAGAGTTTCCTCAACACTATAATTGGTATAGATTCAATACAAGTCATTCTGTCGAGTATCTAGACTGTTTCGATAGCGAAGTTTGCCATTTTCCAACAAGACTTTAGATAGTCTATTGCGCTGTATATCGTTTATTTCACCTATCAGAGAGTCGAACATGTAGAAAAACCTTTTTATGAGCGCCCAAACGCCCAATTAAGGGGTGAACAACACTACCACCACGCTTTTGACTGTAGATCCTTCTCGAAGCGAAAATCGGACAGCAGTTACCTTAAATTCCGTAAGATATTGTTGAGTTTTTTTACCTGATTTATAAGCTGACATAATCACCTCCAATTACAATTGAAGGTGTCCACTAGAGCGGGTCAACTACAGAATCACTCTTAAATGCTTTGTTATATTTTTCTACTAGCGGTTAATTTATGGTTAGAACTAAAGTTACTGATTATTTCTGAGTCAGACTTTTTCTTGCTCTCTTCTAACGAGTAATTAAAGCTTACTTGAGGTTCACCTGATAGTTTCGAGTATAAAATTGGTCTTAATATTCGCGTTTTATTGTCATTATATGGACTTCTATTCCCATCGTTCGGATTTCTCTTAGCTGAAAAACAGTATACTTTTCTTGGATCCTCACTATCACTCTTTGACAACGATTCAACCATAGCAACATCAATTTCTTTAGTTCTGTGCAAACCAACAGATAAAGGTATAAAGCCAGAGAGGTATTCATAAAATTGACTTAAAATATCACGCAAATTTTCTGACCACTCAATACCGAAATACGTTCGTAGTTCTTGAGGCGTAATCAAAAGCCTCATGGTATTCGCTGGAGCAACCAAGTTATCTGAAATGTCATTTTTTTTCAAAAACTCTAGCTCCAAAAGTGCATATTCTGGTCTTTTAGGATCATTTTCATCATACAACTTAACTAGTACAATATAGTGTACCGCTTTAAATGTGAACGGAAACGCATCGATCACCCAACCGTTACTTTCCATGTCTTTTTTGAGTACTCTAAGGTTTTCCAACACGTTCATACCATTACCACCTAATTATACAATCGCTGTACTCATTACAATCTAAACGCCCTTAACTGTACAGCGTATAAAGTGGGAAAGAGTTCACACTTTAAAACAGGGATAAGATATTTCTGAGTTGTGATTTCGTACAAAAATATAACGCCGCGTTAAGTGCTGAGCAACGCAGACCACTTTACCTAGATCATTGTGCCGTAAACACTGGAGCTGAATCAAACCCAAAATGCCAAGGGGTGGGAATCACTCTTACGCACTTTGCTAGGCATATTTTGCGTGATTAGATAAAGCCAATCCCATCTTTGGTTTTAGTAAATCTTATTTCAAGCATCTCTGTTACTTTTTCAGCATCATAGATATTTGGTTTTGAGTACAACCAACCATATACTCGTATATATACGTCATCCGCTTCAGCATTTTCGATAGCATACCGCATAGATGCAAGATGTTGGTTTAGCTTGCCACAAACTAATTTTTTAGTTTCCAATGGTATTAATTTTTCATGGACTTCATTCAATTTTTCATCATTTAGCGCGTGTTTACCAACCGACATTTCGATATACCATTTGAAACTGATTATTTCTGTTTCTCGTTCAGAAGTCTTATTTTCAACATAAAAATTAGCTTCATAGTTTTCAATATTCATCGTGAACCTTAGCTCTGGATAATGCAGGTTCAACTCATTTTTTTGCTGATTTTTCATTACTAACTCATTTGCTTTTTTTGCTTCAACTCTCGCTCTATATGAGTTGTATAAAGCCAAGACTGCTAATAATGTAGTAAGCCAATACTGCCAGTTTTCCTGCATATTACCTCCTATGTGCATAACGCTGCGTAAAGTGGTGAGCAACGCAGACCACCAAACCAAAACCATTGTGTCATAAATACTAAACTGGCTTGAAGTGAAAGCGCCAAACGTTGTGAAGCACTCTTAAATTTATTGTTAGACTTATACCCAACGTATGTTCATGAACCTATTTAATTCATCGACGCCCTCTATATACGCATAGATAGGGATTTCTCTGAGCCCAATAGCTTTTGCAACAGCATAGCGATGATGCCCGCCTTGGAAAATGACTTCATTATTTTCAACAGGCTTTATGACTGGTGGCGTGATTGGTTTACCCTCAGATAAATATATAATCATTTTTGCCAATTTAGATTGACTGCCAATTTTCCAAAGTTCATCTCCATCTCTACGACTAAAATGGCACAAATATCTATCGAACTCTCTTAGAGGTATATGCCCTAAAACTAGTCCATTTGGGTAAAATTCATCAAATTCAGACTTACTTAAACCGTCAAAGCAATATCGCTGAGATTCAGGGCGATAATCCCAATTAATTGTTATTGTTGGCCATTCGTTCGGTTGTTTGCCGTAGAGTTTTTCCGATTTGGTATGCAATTCTTCATGTTCCGCCATCGAGCGCATGTAATCTTCTGCGCTCTCATACCCGAAGACTTGAGCTAATTCATCGTCCATTATTGAGACATTTCCTCTGATAAGCCTAACGCCGCATTAAGGTGTGAGTGGCGCTTGGCTATACTTGAGTGAAGCGAAAGTGCCAAGCATTACGAATCATTATTAAATGCTTTGTTAGCTTATGATTCAAATTTGTCTATTTCTAGTAACTTAAGTTTTGTAGAAGGGTTTATATCTTGACCCAACAGTGAGGCACAATTTCCATATCCAATGTTTCGAGCGATACCGTGGACATAAGCATTTGCTCCACTATTAACCTCATTAACATAATACTGCAAAGATGTATTAGAGCGAACGTAGTCAATAGCATGGTCTAAAAATCTATTTTTCCATCTGTTGGTATGGGAAGTCACATCCGCATTATGTTTTTTGGACAACTGAAATGAAGGGGTAATTTTAAAACTAGATTGACCACTAGCCAATATTGATTTTTGCAGCAATAAGGCATTTAGTAACGGGTAGTCATTGATTTTATGATTACCTACTGCACACTTCTCTTGACGTTCATGCCATTCATTTATGTCAAGTCCATATTCATTGTAAGTAGCATAAGATAAAAAATACCCACGTACATTACCATCTAAAGTAACATTTGAAGGAGAAAGTAATCTATTGGTTGCTTGATGGCACACCCCTGTTATACCGTACTTAAGCCCTGTATTATTAGGGGCAATACATTGCGAAACATCAGAGTCACCAACTCCCTCAACAGTTGGTCTACCACCTGTTGAAGCACCAAAACACCCCCACTGATGCCCTTTACTGCTTTCAACGTACGTATGGTCTAAAAAAGTTCCCAAAATACGAGCCGAAACAGGTATCTTATATGCTGTTAATGTATCCATTTTACTCTTCATTAAATTGTGTAAGCTAACGCCCTGTTAAGGGGTGAGCAATGCAATACAAAAGCCGCCGCATACCACCTTAAACACTAAAACCAACGCATAGTGAAAATGCCACGCGTTGCGAATCCCTCTCGAACAGTTTGTTAGCTCTCATTTTCTTTTTGAGCCGCAGTTTTTCTTCTTTTTAGCTCCTCTTGGAGCCACTTATCATTTTCAATAGCAGAAGCTATAAACTTCATTTTTACGTTTGCAGCAAGAATATCATTCTTGGTTTCGAAAAAGTCAGTATCACCTTGAAACTCTAATGTCGGTGCTTGGAAGGAACGTCCCTCAGCAAACATAAATGGAAGCCTCTTTTCTTTATACTCAAAATTGTTGCTTTTATGTCTCAATTCAGGAAGCGAGTTGATTTTCTCCGCTATGTCCTTTGTTGCTGGCAAGCCAAGAGCCCCCCTAAACTGCAAGTTTAAATATTGCTCAATCCCATTTATCACAGGTTTTTTATACCAACCGATAGAATAAAAGATCCGATTTTCATTCCTGATCAACCTCTCTATTTCAGACTCAAGAGCCTTATCTACAAAATCAAAATGTTCAGATGCGACGTCTTCTACTAACAATAGTTCTTTGGCCCTTTTTTCAACTTGATTTGCAGTCTTGTACTGTAGATCCAGTTCTAAATAAACTCCCCAAAACCAATCTAAATGATTTTTAGCTATTTCAATCTGTCCTGTAGTACCGTAACGTTCTAGTTCACCAATATAATCTGAGTGATCTTTTAATGACTTCCGGAGGTTTTCGTGTTTTTCAGATAACTCAGAAGGAGTTAGCCCATAGCCTTCACTGTATAAAGCATAGAGTTCTGAGTATGCATTATTGAGAGCAGCCATCGATGCAGCCCCCTCATCATAGAGTTTTTTATGTAGGTTGAAAGCAAATTTCTCTTTTTCACTCTCAGCCTCAAAGTATCCCTTAGCGATAAATCCTGCAGAGGCAAGAATAGCCCCCACTAGAGCCATTATTAGGTTATTCTTTAAATCCGAGTTCATAACTTTCCTTTGAGAGCTAACGCCCTGTTAAGGTGTGAGCAACGCAATACCAATGCCGCCGCATACAACCTTAAACACTAAAACCAACGCATAGTGAAAATGCCATACGTTGCGAATCACTCTTAAACAGTTTGTATGGATAATAAGCATTCCAATCGGGTAAAGTGAGACCCAGACTTTAGCTGCAACTAAAGTTCTTCTATCTAGTAGTTCGATTGAACAGTGGCTCCTCTATTGAGAGACCGATAACAAGTACGAACGTCAGATAGAACTCCAAGCACCACACTCGAATAGTCTTCTGGGTCTCGAGCCCGCATTTGCAAGCAAGAGTTAGCTTATTATGAATACAAGTCGTCATCGAGGCTACAGGTCGATTAGAAATGCCCTTCATACTCGCCTGTGATTAAGCCAAATTACCTATGTCGTTGCCAATCCACTACGTATTAAAAGGTTTGCTGAAGCCATTGGTCAACGAGCTAAAAACGACCGTTTAGATGCCGAACTCATCGCACATTATGCCGAACGAGTTCAGCCCGAACTTACCAAGCTAAAAAGCGAAAAAATACGCCTTATGAGTGACTTAGTCACGAGGCGGAACCAACTACTCACCATGCAAACCATGGAAAGAAACCAACTACAAATATTACCCAAAAACATCTCATCGACTATTACTCCGATTCTAACCGCTCTAAAAAATCAGCTTGAAAAAGTAGAGGCAAAGATAGAAAAGCTGATTGAGAGCTGCCCTGAATATCA
>NZ_VTXJ01000015.1:0-133739 GCF_013114525.1 Vibrio sp. T3Y01
TGTAAGTCTGGTAAAACTAACCTTTGCCAAGCGGTTCGCGAAACTCAAGGTAAAGGCCTAATGCCAGATGGCACAAGCCGTTTCTCTATCAACGGTGAGCCAATCTTCCACTACATGGGTTGTTCTACTTTCTCTGAGTACACTGTACTTCCAGAAATTTCACTAGCGAAAGTAGCTAAAGAAGCACCTCTTGAAGAAGTTTGTCTTCTAGGTTGTGGCGTAACCACTGGTATGGGTGCGGTACTAAACACAGCTAAAGTTGAAAAAGGCGACACAGTTGCTGTATTCGGCCTAGGCGGTATCGGTCTTTCTGCAATCATCGGTGCTCGTATGGCTGGTGCAAGCAAAATCATCGGTGTTGATATCAACGAGAGCAAATTCGAGCTAGCAAAACAACTTGGCGCGACTGACTGCATTAACCCAATGAAATTCGACAAGCCAATCCAAGACGTTATCGTTGAGATGACAGACGGTGGTGTTGATTACTCATTCGAGTGTATCGGTAACGTAAATGTGATGCGTCAAGCTCTTGAATGTTGTCACAAAGGTTGGGGCGAATCTGTAATCATCGGTGTTGCAGGCGCAGGTCAAGAGATCTCAACTCGTCCATTCCAACTAGTAACAGGTCGTGTATGGCGTGGTTCTGCTTTCGGTGGTGTTAAAGGCCGCTCTGAGCTACCAGAAATCGTAAACCGTTACATGGCGGGTGAGTTTGGCCTTCAAGAGTTCATTACTCACACAATGAGCCTTGACGAAGTAAACGACGCATTCGACCTAATGCACAAAGGTGAATCTATCCGTACTGTTTTACACATGGACAGATAATTCTCCTTGGTCTCGGCACTTAGGCGTCGAGACCACAGTTCTGACTTAAAAATCAGAGCGAAACTGTCTTCACCACCTCCTGCCCGGTGGGTGGTGAAACCTCTAGCTTAAGCTAGACAAAACCCAATACATTAATTCCGAAACCATCAACCTAACGGAGCACAATAAATGACAATCGAAAACATTAGCCAAGCAAAGGTTGCTGGTGGTTGGCACAAACAATACACCCACTTTTCTGCAACGCTTGACTGCGATATGCGTTTCGCGATTTTCTTGCCACCAAATGCAAGCAAAGAAAACCCAGTTCCTGTTTTGTATTGGTTATCAGGCCTAACCTGTACCGATGAAAACTTCATGCAAAAAGCCGGCGCATTTAAAGCTGCAGCTGAGCAAGGCATCGCTATTGTTGCACCAGATACAAGCCCACGTGGTGAGAACGTTGCTGACAATGAAAGCTACGACTTAGGCCAAGGTGCTGGCTTCTACGTGAATGCTACTCAAGCGCCATGGGACAGCCATTACCACATGTACGATTACGTGGTAACAGAGCTTCCAGCACTGATTGAGTCTTTCTTCCCTGTGACATCAGTGAAATCAATTTCTGGTCACAGCATGGGCGGACACGGTGCCCTTACGATTGGCATCAAGAACGAAGATAGCTACCGTTCTATCTCTGCATTTAGCCCAATCAGTAACCCAATGCAATGTCCTTGGGGCCAAAAAGCATTTAACCAATATCTAGGCTTAGATATTGAAGAGTGGAAACAGTACGACGCCTCTGAGCTTCTAAAAACGAAAGGCACTAAGCTGCCAATGTTGGTTGATCAAGGCGAAGCGGACAACTTCCTAATTGAGCAACTGAAACCTGAGCAATTGGTAGAAGCAGCGAAGACAACCAATGCCGATTTAGAGCTACGTATGCAGCCAGGTTACGACCACAGCTACTACTTTATCTCTAGCTTTATTGATGAGCATATTGAGTTCCACGCAGCTTACCTAAACAAGTAGTCACATCTATTTAGCCCACACCTTGCAAAAGCGTGAGGTGTGGGCTTTTTTGTGCCTGCTGTTTGGCTGCAACTATCTTAAACAACGATTAACACTTTTAAACTCCAACGCTATACCAACACAAACAATACAAAGATAAAGGTACGAATATGAGCTGATTTTTCTTGATGATGGGCGTAATGGCTGAAGCACTTTCTCACGTTGCACTTAAAGCCACTGACGGGTTTAGTTTGTCTAAGCCAGTGCCCGCATTGCTGGTGATCTCAGGGCACTTGGCAGCGTTTCTATTTTTGAGCCAAGCGATGAAGGGGATGCCTGTTGGTGTGGTGCACTCTCTATGGGCTGGATTAGCCATTTTGACAGTGAGCTTAATCTCGACCTTCGTTTACAGCCAACACCTGGACACAAAAGTTTGGATTGGCATGGGGCTTGTTGCCGCAGGCGTCATGTTGATCAACCTATCACAAGGCCACGCTCATTAATTGAACTATGAGTTGTCGTAAGGGGCTTACCCGTTCAGATTTACAAGCCACAAATTATGAACAGTGAGTCAATTTGTTCAAATTTCCTAACAGAGTGGTGCCGCCTTCACTTATTCATACTCTTACAATCGACAAATCAAACCTGTTACCATAGCGCCTTCAACATCACCTATTTTGAAGGTTGCTATGAAAGCAATTAAGACTCTTTTCTTCCTGATGGTTTTGGCTTGCGGCCTATTTACGGCTTGGTTATTTATTCCAATCCCCGCGACTATGGACAAGCAAACGCTCGATGTTCCATTAACGGAGCCGTTCAAGCTTGTGGCGTATCGCAGCAACCCAAATGACGCGAGCAAACCATTCACTTATCACTACTACGTGATATCCGATGCCGTTGGTGTCGATGACATGGACCCGTTTTTGATTACGACCGATCAGTTTGTGAAGCTTGGTGACTTCGATGAAAACACATTCAAGTTAACGGTAAACGGCAAGATAGAGAGCTACACCAACGATTTGTGGATTGAAAAATCTGACGGTAAGCTTCAACACTGGTATGTCAGCGTTGATGCGAACTACGTTCGTTAGATACGAACTCAAATAACTCCAACTTTAAAACTGCGCTTTGGTTTCCAAGCGCAGTTTTTGTTTCTTACCTACCGCTTTCCCCAGCAATCTCCGAGTCACCGGCTTTACGGGTGTCATAACCTCGACATCTGTTATAAGCTCGCTCTATAAACGGCTCTCAATAAATCAAAACAACAAAGGACCAACCGTGGAATTTACGCTCGACAAATTTAACGGCATCATCATCGACCCGCTGACTGCACCGAACGATGCTGACTCATTCCACGCTGAGCTCAGCGAAATCACCGAGTTCTCAAAGCAAAATAACAAAGGCATTATCTGGATCAGTTTACCTATTTCACTATCGCATCTTATCCCAGTAGCGACTGAACTCGGTTTTGTGTTCCATAACTGTCTAGAAGACGAGATTACGCTGATCCACAAATCCGAAATCGTCGAGTTTGTACCTTTCATCCCTACCCATACTTTGGGTGCTGGTGCATTGATCACCAATGAGCATAACCAAGTACTGATGATCAAAGAGCACGGTATGAAGGGCTACAAACTACCAGGTGGCCACATTGAACTTGGCGAGGGTATTGAAGAGTCAGTGGTTCGAGAGACAATGGAAGAGACAGGCATAGAAGCCACGTTCGTTTCAGTGGTTGGCATGGCAACGCGCCACCCATATCAATTTGGTAAATCGAACCTCTACTTTGTTTGCCACCTTATCGCTCAAACTCAAGAGATTGCGATTCAAGACACGGATGAAATTGCAGAAGCCAAATGGGTAGATGTAGAAGAGTTCATCAGCAACACTGAAAACTACCCGTTCAACCGCCAGATGGTCGCGTCTTTGGTGGGCAAACAAGGATTAGAGCTGACTCAACTAGAAGGCAACTATGGCCCGAACCATAAGCCAGAGGTCTTCTTTTCGAAAAGCTAGAATACTTCAAACATAAAAACGCCCAACTCTAATGAATTGGGCGTTTTGGTTTTACTTTCACTTTTTATTTTTCTTGATCAAGCCGACTGCGTTGTTAGTTATTCTTTGTATCCATGATTCATTCCCATACTTTTAGAACGAACCTGTATTAGAAGAAGCCTAACGGATTAGTATCGTAGCTGATCAGCAGGTTCTTGGTGTTTTGGTAGTGATCGAGCATCATCTTATGTGTCTCACGGCCGATGCCCGACTTCTTGTAACCACCAAACGCCGCGTGTGCTGGGTAAGCGTGGTAGCAGTTCACCCAAATACGCCCCGCTTCAATGTTGCGTCCCATGCGGTACGCGAGGTTTGCATCACGAGTCCAAACGCCAGCGCCCAAGCCATATTCGGTATCGTTGGCAATTTCCAACGCTTCGGCTTCGTCTTTAAAGGTGGTTACTGCGATAACAGGGCCGAAGATCTCCTCTTGGAAGACGCGCATCTTGTTATTGCCTTCGAGCATGGTTGGTTGAATATAATAACCATTACCCAGATCATCTGGTTGCTGCGCGATTTCACCACCAGTTAACACTTTCGCGCCCTCTTGGCGGCCAATCTCTAAATAGCTAAGAATCTTATCAAACTGCTCTTGAGAGGCTTGTGCGCCAACCTGAGTGTCAGTGTCTAACGGGTTGCCTTGCTTGATGGTTTGAGCACGCTCGACCACTTTCGTAATGAACTTGTCGTAGACCGATTCATGAATCAGCACACGAGAAGGACAAGTACACACTTCACCTTGGTTAAAGAACGCCAGCAACATACCTTCAACACACTTATCGAGATATTCATCTTCATGATCAAAGATATCTGGGAAGTAGATGTTCGGTGACTTACCACCCAGTTCAACCGTTGATGGAATCAAGCTTTCAGCCGCACATTTTAGAATATGATGACCAACCTCAGTTGAGCCTGTAAACGCCAATTTAGCCAAGCGGTCACTAGTTGCTAACGCTTGACCTGCTTCGCTACCAAAACCATTCACGATGTTGACCACACCTGCAGGCAGGAGATCCGCTATCTTCTCCATCATCACCAAAATCGATGTTGGTGTTTGCTCAGCTGGCTTCATCACCACACAACAGCCTGCTGCCAGTGCGGGGGCCAATTTCCAAGCCGCCATTAAAATCGGGAAATTCCAAGGAATGATCTGCCCTACTACGCCAATTGGCTCTGGGAAGTGGTAGCTTGCAGTGTTTGAATCGAGCTCGGCTGCGCTGCCTTCTTGCGCTCGAATACAACCCGCAAAGTAACGGAAGTGATCGACAACCAACGGAATGTCTGCCGCCAGAGTTTCACGAACTGGTTTGCCGTTTTCCCACGTTTCAGCGACTGCGATCTCTTCTAGGTTTGCTTCAATACGGTCAGCAATCTTAAGTAGGATGTTCGAACGCTCTGTCACACTGGTCGCCGCCCAACTTGCACGAGCTGCATGTGCCGCATCGAGCGCTAAGCTAATGTCTGCCTCGGTTGAGCGCGCCACTTGGCAATACACCTGACCATTCACTGGTGAAGTGTTATCAAAATACTCGCCGCTGACAGGCTTCACCCACTCACCACCGATAAAGTTATCGTATTGAGCTTTAAAGTTCACCACTGCATTGTCACTACCCGGCTGTGCGTAAATCATAGTTAGATCCTTCTTAGATTTGTTGTTCATTATTGAGCGAGAGCTGTCTTTTTTTGGCGACTTATCCTGAGAAAAGAACTCATAACAAGACGCCCATGTTTATGCTTTCTGTTTAAAACACTGATACTTCGTGCTTTCTTCACAACAAGAACAACGCAAATCACACGCCACAACCTCAAAACTTGTTGTTAATAAATTGTAAAACTATGATTACCAAACATTTACAACCCAAAGTGAGTTGGCATTGAACGGCCGTATGGAAACCACTCCAGTGTTCAACTGTTCCAATTTGGTACACTCTCACTGTTACGACATGGAACAGTCATGCACCTTCAACAAGCAAACACATCAGATTGGCTTTCATCTTCTTGGCACCGCAGCACAGAAGCGGGGCTAAAACAGAGACGTCTTCCCGAAGATATTCGCCTACCACAGTCGATTCTTAAGCAGCGACGTCATCAGTCATCGAGCTTGATTCAAATCGTCGAGCGCAATGCACTGCCTCTATTCAACCAGATGTTTGCACGTACCGACAGTCGTTTGATCTTGACCGACATTGAAGGGGTGATTCTGGCTAGTTGGGGACAAGAGAGATTCAAGGAAAAGCTGACTTCGATTGCACTCAGCTCTGGAGCGTGTTGGCAGGAACAACTCAAAGGGACCAACGCCATTGGCACGGCGATCGTGGAAGCTAAACCTGTAACCATCATTGGTGAGCAGCACTTCATCCACCAGCATCGATTTATCAGTTGTTCAGCAAGCCCAGTGTTTGATCATCAAGGGCAAATGGTTGGCGTATTGGACATTACCAGTGAGCAGCAGCAACACGATAGTTCGGTGCAACTGCTCGTTCAAAACATGGTTCAGCTTGTTGAGAATCAGTTATTGAGCCATATACCACAAGGCACGACTCGCATTGATCTCGCATGTGAGAAATCGCTACTTCATAGTGGTTGGCAAGGGATTGTGATAGCCAATGAAGCAGGTGAGGTAGTCGCGCATAATCAGGTCGCTTCACAACTTTTAGATCAAACCTCGATCGTCGGTGAGAGTATCGACACCCTCTTCAACCGAACTTCAATAGATGCGCCCTTTGTGTTTGAAAAACAGCACCTAAAACGCCCAACAGCCAAGCGCACACGCTCTATTTCAGCGTCGTGTGATTTACACCATGGTGAACAACAGATAGAGCACGCTTGGCAACAGGCCAATAAGGTTCTCGATAAAGGCATTAGCCTATTAATCCTTGGTGAAACAGGTGTCGGAAAGGGCGAGTTTGTTAAGGCGTTACACAAGCAAAGCCAGCGTAAATCGTCGCCCTTAGTCGCAGTGAATTGTGGTGCACTACCGAAAGATCTTATCGAATCTGAACTGTTTGGCTACGCACCGGGGGCTTTTACTGGCGCGAGCCACAAAGGATTCCAAGGCAAGATCCGCCAAGCAGATAAGGGAATTCTGTTTCTAGATGAGATTGCCGACATGCCATTAGAGGCTCAATGTCGATTGCTGCATGTTCTGCAAGACAAATCCGTGGTGCCTGTAGGTTCCAATCAGAGCTATCAAGTCGATTGTCAGATCATCGCCGCAACACATAAAAACCTTGAGCAGCTAGTCGCAACTGGAGAGTTTCGACAAGATTTGTACTATCGCCTAAATGGCTTGGCGTTTACCTTACCAAGCCTGCAACAGAGACAAGATAAACACGCTTTAATCGAAAACATTCACCGTAAATACGCTGAAGATGAGCAAACAATCTGCCCGCATTTGATGGGGTTGCTATGCGCCTATTCATGGCCGGGTAATATCCGCGAGTTAGACAACCTACTTAAAGTCGCCACTTTACTGGCAAACGACGAACCACAACTCACACTCGAGCATGTGCCCAGCCATCTAGCTCAACACCTCACGTCGTTAGCGCATGATAATCACCACCAATCGACAACCTCTAATGCCATAAAAGGTACAGCGAGTAACGATTTAAGAAGCACCGTTGAAGAAACCTTGTTGCAAACTTATCAAGCCAACCAAGGCAACATCAGTAAGACGTCACGCATACTTGGTATCAGCCGTAATACGATTTATCGAAAACTAAAAAGCTTAGGCATTCTCTAATAATGAAAACAGGAGATCATAACCTGCCCTTTCATTATCGAAAATAAAACTCACTTCCAGTGAGACGTTTTGCCCTCTGGTTCGTAATGCTTGAAAACGAAAGAGGGCTCAGATGCAAACAATCAACATAGTGTGGCTAAAGCGTGATTTAAGACTCACCGACCACGCACCTTTACAACACGCTTTATCAGGTCAACCCCCAACGATATTGCTCTACATTTTCGAACCTATGCTGCTAAACAATGCCCACTACTCTGAGCGACATTGGCGGTTTGTTTGGCAGTCGCTGCAATGCATGAACCAGTCATTGAAGGCGTATGGACATCAGGTCTCAATACTTCATGGGAGTGCGATGGACTGCTTCGAAGCGATTCAATCTCGTTACCACATAAAAAACGTCTTCTCTCATCAAGAGATAGGGTTAAATTGCACCTTTGAGCGCGACATACAACTCTCTGCTTGGTTTAAAGAACACGACATCCCATGGCAAGAGTTCGCACAAGGCGCTGTCGTGAGAGGATCGAAAGACAGAATCGATTGGGACAAGCATTGGAACAGTGTCATGCGCGCCTCCATAGAAGAAAGCCAGTTAACGACAGAATCACTGCATACCCTTGCTCCTGAAGAGCTTGAACTCGCTATGGAACCTCCACAAGCATGGTTAACCAAAATTAACGGCATACAAACGGGCGGAAGTGCACTGGCATGGGCAACGTTACACGACTTCTTTGAGCGCCGTGGTCGCGATTACTATCGCAGCATCTCAAGCCCAGAAGCTTCACGACATGCCTGTACACGTCTATCCCCATATTTGGCTTGGGGCAATATATCGCTGCGTGAGGTTTATCAACACTTATTGGGGCACTGGCAAGTCGCGGGGTTTCGTCGCAGCTTAATCGCCCTCTCTTCAAGGCTTCATTGGCACTGTCATTTCATGCAGAAGTTTGAATCGGAATGCGCGATGGAATATCGCTGCATCAATCATGCCTACGAAGCACTCTTGCAAAAAGAGACGGTAAAAGATCCGACACATCTTCAGGCATGGAAGATGGGGATGACAGGTGTGCCATTGGTCGATGCCTGTATGCGCTGCCTACATCATACGGGGTACATTAATTTCCGCATGCGCTCAATGCTGGTGAGCTTTCTCACTCACCATATGAACATGGACTGGCGTGATGGTGTCACACACTTAGCGCAGCTGTTCCTCGATTTTGAACCCGGAATTCATTACCCACAGTTTCAAATGCAAGCCGGGGTAACAGGCATCAACACCATCCGAATTTACAACCCAACAAAGCAAGCCCAAGAGCATGACTCTGATGGGGACTTCATCCGTAAATGGGTTCCAGAGCTCTCAGATATCCCCACTCCACTTCTATTTGAGCCTTGGAAGATGACACCTATGGAAGTCATGATGCACGAGCTTGAACCAGATTCCCCTTACCTCAATCCAGTCGTCGATCTCGAAGTTAGCGCCAAAGAAGCGAGAGTGCGTTTATGGTCATGGAGAAAGCTGACGGAAGTGAAACAAGAACGAAGTCGTATTTTGTCACGCCACGTTAGGCCACCGAAGAAACAAAGCAAAACCACACGGGCAAGCTAATACAACGCATTCCCTCTTCAAATTACTTATAAAAAGAGTGGTAATTCATTGAGTTAAATAAAATTAATTGTGACCGTCGTCATATAATGAGTAATAGACTCGCGGTCACAAACTAGAGAGGCTAAATTGCAGCCTTAAGAAAACATCAAGCGGCCCTAAGTATCATTAAAACTAATAAATACAGAAAGTTAGCGATTGCTAAATGATGATTTTCATATCCATCTAAACGTTGCGACCAAAGCCAAAACTGCGCACTATGCAATCTTGTTTATATTTTTGATCTCCCTATTCTTTTTGTGTTCATTTTTTTGCATTTTCCGTTCACTTATCTTGTTTAAAATCTCTGCAAAACTACCACTATTTAGCTAGAGAGATCACATGTTTAACAGTATACGAACGCGAATTGCGGTGAGTGCAGGCGGGGCGATGGCTTTCACCCTGTTGATCGCAATGGGCATGACCACTAGCGCTTTTACTGATGTGAACAAACAAGTCACAGAGAAAGTAAAACTACAGTTAACCGATGCTACGACAACCGATTTACAAAATACGGCACTTCAGCAAGGGTTAAACATTTCTAACCAACTTAACCCGGTACTAGCTAACTTAACACAAGCACGTTCAATCATTGAGTTGAGTTCAGAAACGGACGCTAGCGCAGACCTTATCGTTAAACAGTTTACTGCCGCGCTAGAAGCACAAAACAAAGCCGTATTTGCCGGCTACATGGTGTGGGAAAACAAGACTTGGCCACAACAAACCGATCTCAATGACGAGATCAGCTTGGACAGCGAATTAGGCTTTAATAGTCAGGGCTACCTTGCCCCTTTCTTCTCTCCCAATGACGAAAACAGCTTTGACGCGGTCGCAATGGAGAGCTTCAGCAATACCGAGCTAAACAACAATGGTGAACGCAAAGACGACTGGCACTTAATGCCTTACCAAACCGGTAAAACATTCGTAATGGAGCCGTACTTCTATCCGGTTCGTGGTAAGCAAGAACTCATTACGACAATCAGCCAGCCGATCAAACAGAACGGTAAGATCATTGGCTCACTTGGCTTCGATTTGTCACTTCATGAACTGCAAAGCCAGAGTGAAGGTCTTGCTCGTCACCTGTTCGATGGACAAGGTAGAATCCTCATCACTTCATGGAAAGGTATCACCCTAGCCAACAGCAGCGCTGGAAACATGGTGGGTAAGAAAGTCTCGCCAGAGCTAGAAAAAGAATGGTCGCGAGTTCAGTCTATCGCTAAACAGTCTGGGGCTGGGTTGGTTACATTTGGCGGAGAGGAATACGCCATAACTGCAATCGAAACTAGCGACGCACCGTGGGTAGTCATGGTGTCGGTTCCCAGTAGTCACCTTGCAAAAAGTGTCGACGAATACACCCAGTGGAGTGATGAACAGAATTCGAAAGCGCTTGAAAAAGGTGTGTGGGCGGGGATCGTCGCCGTTCTTCTAGGCATCATCTCTATGGCATTGATTGCCAACTCTCTGGGCAAAGTTCTCAATAACTTGGTCGAGCGCTTTAAAGATGCCGCACAAGGTGAAGGTGATTTAACCTATCGCATCGAAGTAAAAGGGAAAGATGAGACCGCGCAACTTGCTCACTGGTTCAATACCTTCCTATCTCGCATACAAGAGATGCTGCTTACTGTAATGGCGACAGCAGACCAAGTCGATAAAAACGCGACTGAGGGTCAAGCGCGTGCAGAGGTATCCCGTGACCAGTTGAACGCTCAAGTAAACGAAGTGAACTCACTCGCCACTGCAATCAATGAGATGAGTGCCACTGCACAAGAAGTAGCGAACTCAGCCGTTCAAGCCGCTGCGGCCGCTAGCCAGGTACAAAGTAATAGCCTTAACGGCATGACACGCATGGACAATGCCGCCAGCGCAGTTGATAGCTTAGCCATTCAAGTGAATGATGCGCAGCAACAAACGCAAAATTTGGTCGATTCGAGCACCGCTATTCAAGGTATTTTGAGCGAAATTGGGGGGATTGCAGAGCAAACGAACCTACTGGCTCTGAACGCTGCCATTGAGGCTGCTCGCGCGGGTTCAGCAGGGCGAGGATTTGCTGTGGTTGCCGATGAAGTGCGTAACCTAGCAAACCGTACTCAAGGTTCGACCGAAGAGATCCGTTCAATGCTAGCGCGCCTAGAACAAGAGACCCAATCTATCGTGGTATTGATGGAACAAAGTCAAAAGCAAGCGAATGATACCAAAGGCGAGACTCAAGCCGCTCATTTAGCGCTGTCTGAGATTAACCAAGCCATTGAAGTCATCAACGATATGAACAATCAAATCGCTTCTGCAGCTGAAGAGCAAAGTTCAGTATCTGAAGAGATTAACCGTAACGTAGTCATCATTAACGACACCGCTGTGGAAGTGATGGACACCATGACATCCTCGGTAGAAATCAGTAATGAGCTGACAGTAAAAGCCGGAGATTTACACGGAGAGTTGAGCAAATTTAAGCTCTCGTAATTCACCCTCTCTTCCATAAAAACAAGGCCGAGAAACGCAATGTTCTCGGCCTTTCTATTTATTGATCACTCGCAGCATCAATGCCTCTCACCGAGCAAAATCTAATTGGAATCTAATTCAATCAGCTGATTGAGCACCTCTTTGTCCAACACAGGGTGGTGCTTACTCGCGAGCAACAGTACGATATCCACCGCAGGTAACGGCGGCATATCATCGAGAATCTTCAAATCAGGTGTGACACTGAGCTTGCCCATCGCACCAATTGCCAACCCAGCTTTGACAATTGCACGCTGCGCTGAAGCCGTATTACTACACGCCAAAAGCTGATATGGCGTGTCTTGTTTGGTTAAACCATTCACCGCAGCAGCATGGTATTTACAGTCAGTCTGGAACAGAGCGAGTAGGACAGGTTTAGAATCATCAAACACAAAATCAGGGCTACTTATCCAAACGCCCACATCATTGGTTAACCAATACCCCTCTTCGCTATCGGGAGCACGGGTCACGATCGCAGCATCAAGCCTACCATCATCAAGCCACTCTCTAAGCGTAATGCTCGGCAAGCTAAATACTTGAATGGAACACGTAGGTTCTGCGTTTTGCAACAGCTTAATCACTTTCGGCAAGATGCTGTCGTTATAGTCTTCAGGGCAACCTAATCGTAGAGGCTGTTTGTCCTCATAACGTTTTACTTGTTTCAATGCCGTATTGTGGAGTGCTACGAGCTGCTCCGCATGAGAACGCAATGCCAAGCCCGCCTCAGTCAATACTAGGTTGCGTCCTTCCTTTTGAAACAGAGTAACGTTAAGTTCTTCCTCTAACTTACGCATCTGAGCGCTAAAGGCCGACTGGGTGCGATTAATCTGCTTTGCAGCACGTGTAAAACTGCTGGTCTCCACAAACGCAAGAAAGCCTCGCAACGCATCAATATCCATATTGAAATCACCACCCATCGTTTTTATTAATGTATTGCATCAAAATTATCCGTTAGTACGCCGTAATACAATCCCTTAAGCTCAAATGCATACCCACCAGACGCAAGGAAGCATTTATGCAGCTTTATATCGCTAATCAGAACTACTCAACTTGGTCACTACGCGCATGGCTAATATTCGATCACTACAACCTCGCCGCAGACGTCATCAAACTTAAGCTATTCACTCCAGATTTTTATGACACGTTAGCGAAAGTTACGCCCACCGCAAAAGTGCCGACTCTAGTTGATGGTGACGTTGCAGTGTGGGATTCACTCGCAATTCTCGAATACGTTAATGATGCCTACCTAAACGGCGCTGCCTGGCCAACATCCGTTGCAGAGCGCGCCTTAGCCCGAGCTATCTCGGCAGAAATGCATTCTGGTTTTTTCAACATCAGAAATGAATTACCAATGAATTGCCGAGCCAAAAGAAAACTGGTTTTGAGTGAAGGTGCACTAAAAGACATCGCTCGCATCGATGCCATTTGGTCAGAACAAATGGAGCAATACCCAGAGGGCTGGCTATTTGGTGAATGGTCGATTGCTGATGCTATGTTTGCACCAGTAGCACTACGCGCAGAAACCTACGGCATTCAGCTTTCGGAAAAAGCCCAACAGTATCAACAACGTGTGTTGAATAGTCCGTCGATAAAGAAATGGTTGGCAGAGGCGAGTTTAGAAAAAGATATCGTTGAAGAAGACGAGGCAGGAGAGCCTGTTTAACATGTAGCGAATGAGTCTCGAATAACTTCGAGACTCATTGTTTTCATAAGGGAATACGATTTACTGACTCGCTATTCAGCAGTAACGCTCTCTTGGTGAACGTTCGCTTCAAATTCCAATATGTCACCCGGTTGGCACTCTAACACTTCACACAACTTGTCTAGTGTCGATAGCCTTACCGCTTTGGCCTTGCCATTCTTTAACACCGACAAGTTGGCTTCGGTTATCCCAACCTCTTGTGCCAATGTCTTTAATCGCATTTTTCGCTTGGCCATCATAATGTCTAAATTAATGCGGATAGTCATGACAAGTCCTTTAAATCGTTTGGCTGTGCTCATCAGCCAGAATATAACCTTCTTTCATCACCCATGAGATGATCAAAATTATTATACCTAATATAAGTGTCAAAAAGTCCATCCCCACAAAACTAATCTCAAAGATACGCTCACCTGGTGGATTATTGAACGACAAAATCACTGACATCAATGAACCATAGATAACCGACCCCAAAACCCAATAAAACAAGCTATACCCGAGCTTCTGGTAAGACAGTGCATTTTCTAGAGAGAAGATTTCGCCTCGCTCATAGTTGCGGAATAAACGTATCAGAACGAGTAGTGCGTATATCAGGATGCTAGACATCGCTAAGCTTGTGAACGCAGCAACCATTCTTGTTGTCATAGTAAGTGGCAACATCGTGTAACTCTCGATGTCATAAGTGAGGTAAAAAATACCAGTCGAACTTATAAAGTCATAAGGAGTCTCAACGGTTAACCAGAAGTAGCACACCATGATAGGAGTAAGCACAAGAAAAGACTGCAATAGCATGCGGACACGTCGGCTTTGTTTTTGGATGTTAGACATAGTTAATGTTCCTGTTAAGTTGACAGGAGGATACTAAGATCAAAACAAATGATGATCAACAATAAATTATCGTTTTGCGATAACTTATTGTTGACTAGGATTATCAAAAGAAGCTGTTTACTATTTATATTCAGAGTGTGTTATTCAACAATTCACTAAATCTAGACGCTATCCACTGATGCGAAGCAGATGTAAATGTACGTTGATGCTGTAATAAATAGAGATCTACGTGATATTGTTTACTGTCTACAAAATCGTAAATGTCCACAAACCGACGGTCGAAATCCGGTAGTGAACTCAACGCATTCATACCAAAAATCACCGCATCTGAGCGAGATGCGATCTCCATTAACACATGAGTTTGAGTACTTCTAAGTTTTGGTCGCTTATCGCTCTCAAGCTCTAACAATATTTGCTGAAGAGGCGTGTTAAATGCTTGTTTGTGGTCTTCTTCTACATTCATAGCGAGCACCGGGTATCGCATGATTTCATCTAACGTAGTGTTACTTCCCACTAGAGGATGGTCTCTCCGAACAAAAAGCTTGGGGTAAATGGTTCCTAACTTTGTCGCTTGGTATTTTTGATCTAACGAGCTTGCATAATGAATAGCAAAGTCGAGTTTCCCTTTGTCTAATAAGTCATAAGGGTTACTTTTCGCAGCCATCTCTATCAAGTTCACATCCGGAGCTTCTTCAAATAAATCCAAGGCTAGATTGGGAAGAATGGTACTTCCTAGAAAAGTAGGCAATGAAATCGAAAACGTATCACTGCATTTTCGAGCATCAAATTGATTACGGTGAAACAACGCGCTTAACTGAGGAAGAATGTGTTGCAGTTCTTGACCTAATTCTAGTGACTTTGATGTAGGTGTCAGGCCGGTAGATGTTCGAATAAACAAGGGATCATCGAAGGTCTCTCTCAAACGTTTTAAACTGCGGCTCATCGCTGACTGTGAAACAAATAACGCTTTTGCAGCATTGGTTACGTTACGTTCTCTCAATAAGCAATCAAAAGCCACCAGCAGATTTAAGTCGACTCGATTCAATTGATATGAAATATCCTTTTGCATAAATCTCCTAGTAATATGGGCAATAACGTCGTTTAGATCGAGATAACCATAACACGAAAAGATACACCCTCTAAAAGGGTGTATCCTATCTTGATTATCTTCTATTTCACTTTGATAAAATCACTTGTTTACTTTAACAAAATCACTCGGTTTCCATGAATTATCAAACCATTTTTCTGTCGGTGAATACATACGGAAGATGATATTAAAACCTTTACCTTCGGTCGTTTGAACCCAGTTATTTTCCATTCCTTTTGGTGCATTTGGAGAAAAGTGTATAGTGATTGAACCATCACTGTTTTTCTTAATTCCTTCGCTCAAACCATCGATACCCGCAGATTTTTGGTCGGTTTCTAACATCGAACGCGTCTGATTATCGTAGATCATAAACGACCAGAACTTCTCTACAGGCGCATTCGGCGGCAGTGTCACCGTATAGTGCTGACTACCATCTAACACTTCTTTATTGGCATCACGCGTCGCCAATAAATAATCTGACCCTTTACCTACGGTTTTCGTCACCATATTCGGGGTAATACCCGTAGCCATAAAGTGGAAAGTTGCTCGCATGTCAGAGTCAATCACGCCATTGGTGTCTTTAAACTCATGGCCTGAGACCAACGGAGTAAACCATTGCCTATCATCGTAGCGGAACATTTCCTCTTTAGGATGGAAGTAGGTTGAACGCGCTTCAGCCGTTGCTATTTTTGCCGCTTCCGACAGTATTCGTTGCATGCGTTTATTAGGAGAAAAATCCTGACCCTTTTCGATTCCGATATCTTTGGCTAGCGACAACCATTCAGCATCAAAAATAGCCGTAGGCTCATATTGAATGAGTGCATTCACCTCATCGTAAAATGTCGCATCCATGGCATGAATGGTGTTGTAGTCGACACCTGAAATATTCATGAACTCTGTTTTGTCTTTCTCTCCATACGGGTAAAGCTTAGTGGTCTCTTTCAGTGTCGCAATGCTCGCTTGCATTTCATCTGGCGAGCTTACAAGGCGCAGCAATAGCCAGTGCTGGTAACCTTCACTGACAACCTCAATGTATCCTTCAGGCACCTCTCCTTTCCACGAAGAGTGACGGATAAAGTACTTACCTGACTTTTCGACGTTGTCAGGGTGGGTAACACCAATTCGGTCTACATATTTAAACGCCGCATTGTCGAGTAAGCCAAGTACAGGAGTAGGTATTTCCAGAACAACCGGGCCATTTTTCACATCAATTTCAGAAGTGATATACGGCGTTGTTGTATTGGCGGTTAACCACAGGCTATTGGCATCTAAGTTGCCTTCAGAAACCGCAATGGTTTGGTTCGGCTTCATGCCAATACTTTCGTGCCCAAGCAATAACCCTTGTATCGAAGCAACAGGAATACCGGATAGAAAGACACGAACCGCATTGGAGACTTGCACAAAGTCTTGCACCTTGTCGTGCGTTTCTTCAGTAGGTGCGCCATCGGTATAGTTCAACTCACCTAGATAGGCTGACTCAACCTTATTTGGTGTAATGATGCTCTCTGGCACTTGCGCACTATATTGAGGCTCAGAAAAGGCGAAAAATGAACAGCCTAAAGTAATCAGTAACGTAGCAATAATCGATTTTTTCATGATAGTTTCTCTTGTCTAAAGTGACTCACATAACCTAGGCAGCACCAATGTTTTCTATATTGAGTGGGACGCACTAGGTTATTTATTTCCAGAGACGGTCGAGTCTCTATCGCTGGCTAGTCACTGATTTTCTCCATGTCTTCTAGCATCCAGTTCTTAAAGAATGTTTTCGAGGTTGGTCGGTAAAGTCGGAACAATAAGAAGTAATCTTCACCACCTGTAGGAACCCAGTTTTCCTCTTGCCCTTTTGGTGCTTCTGGGCCGAAGTACAGGTCGTAAGAGCCGTCTGGATTCTTTTTCATCGTGTCAGCGTTTCGAGAAGATAGTCCTACTCGGTCGGCACCTTTCACGAAGTTCTTGGTTTCCATGTTGTAAACAATCGCAGACCAGAAATCTTCGACTGGAGTATCGGCGGGTACATTGAGCTTGTACGTCGCTTTGCCATCTAACATCTCACCTTCTGAGTCTCGTAGGCCCGTAAGGTAAAAAGTTGAACCACCCAACTGTTTCGGCAAGTAAGTTACGTAGAAGTAAGATGCAGCACGCTTATCCACCAATACCTCATCTTCATCAACGAAAGGGAAGCCAAGCTGAGCTTGAGGGCCAAAATTCCAGAAAGACCATTGTGAAAGTGGTTTGCCATTTTCATCTTTCCATAGTGCGCTAACCGTTTGATCAGGCTCTACGAATTTCGACTGCATGTGTGCATATGCCATTAGAACCCCTTCACGCATGGCTTTTTTCTGCTCTTCTGACGGGTCGAACTTTTTGCCTTTCTCGATACCAAGATCTTTTAGTAACGAAACCATCGCTTTGTCTTGCGTTCTTACCGGGTTCTCCTGAATGACATCATCGATGTCTTGGAAGAACGTCTCGTTGTAATACGGAAGGCTGTCATAAGCGACATCTGTTGCATCCAAGTAATCTGTTTTTGGTGGATTGTTAGATTCAGCAAGGTTGTAGATCTTGATTTTCTTCGCGTAGTTCCCTGCATCCAAATCTGTTGCGCCATTGGTTAGCGATGGTCTGAAAGAGAATCCATATAGGTAAGTGTCGGTTTCAAATACCAAGTAGCCTTGGCTTTCAAGTTCTTGCTTGGTACCGAACTCATTGTCGTAACCTGGTGGTAAGAATAAATATTTTCCACCTTTGCCTTCGTCGGCACCTTTGTAACCCACATCTGTAATTGGAACTTCCCATTGGTTCACAACCGAGCCAAAGTAATTCACTTTGTCGGTCGCGGCAGGCACTTCAATAACGACAGGACCATTTTTAGAGGTTGTGGTCGCCCATGCATAAGCCGTGGTGTCGTTAGCAGTAAGGAAGCCTTTCTCTGAGCCAAAAGGTTCATTAACGTAAACCACATCATTGAAATCACCATTCAGGTCACGGCGAGTCGCTTTTAAGAAATCAATTTGAGTTACCGCAGGCATATAGTGAATCGCCGTTTGAGTAGCGCGCTGCACCATCATTTTGTATTCAAGATTTTCAATCTGTGATGCGCGGTTAAGGATGTCATCGGTATCATCAAATGATTGTGAATAGACAGGCACTGTGCTGATAGCGAGTAGCGAAGCTAATAGTAGTTTTTTCATGTTGAGCATATCTCTTCGTAAAGGTGAAACATTCAATTGTTTAAAAAACATCCTTTGTTTGAATCCAGTATACGAACGAGACCAAAATTCATCCAATGACTTATAGTCATTACTAATTATTCTAATTTTGGATAATACTAGATGAAATTCGATTAACTCATAGACCTTGAATCTTTCTCTCTAAACCGCTCTAATTTGATCGATTGTGATCGCCTAATCACAATGTGCAGACCTGATTGTTTATATTCAAGCAAATTCAATTCATTAAGATAAACATCATGTTACGAGCCTCTATCGCATTACTCAGTGTCACAAGCTTGGCTGTATCTGCCAATATATCCCTACCCTCAGGTGAGGACTGGATAGCTCATGCCAGCGAAGGATTAGCGCCTTATTGGATGATGACGAGTGCTCAAGGAGAACCGATAGGCAACTTCCCGACTTTCCGTTGTGATGATGGGACATTGCTTGATGTGACCAACGTTTGTCCTGAGTTAGATCGAGGCTGGATCACGCCACACTTCGGCAAAGAGTTCACTCGGATGAAGTCACGCCAAACCTATGCTTATGGCGTGCTCTACCACCTAACCGGAGACAGACAAGCATTAGCGCTCGCTAAGCAAGGGGCTTACTACCTCATTGAACACTTAGAAGATAAACAAAATGGTGGTTTCATCAGCTTCACCAAAGACGGCAAAGCAGGGCTTGAGTGGCAACAGCGAACGGCTCAAGATCAAGCATATGCGCTAGTTGGCTTAGCCATGTACTACTACCTAACTCAAGATAAGAAGGTAGAGGACGCTCTCATCGCTCAACAAGCTTTTATCTTTAATAAATATCGACTTAACGACAGCAGCGGCCTAGCGTGGGTGCTTGCCGACGGTGAAGATGGCAAAGCCACTCAGCGGGAATTGGTTGCACAACTTGACCAGATTAACGGCTACATGCTGTTAATAGCTCCCCTACTGAAAGAGCCTACCAAGACAAAATGGCTTGATGATCTGAATTGGCTGACACAAACCATGATCGAGCACTACCACTCCGAAGATGAACAACGCTTTTACGGTGCCATTCACAGCAAAGCAGCCATGATGCCGAACGCCAATCACAATGATTTTGGTCACACCATCAAAGCGTATTGGATGACTTACCTTACCGGACAAACTCTGGATAACTCCGAATGGAAAGAGTTCGGTATGCAAGGGATGAAGCACACTTTAGCCCAAGCGCAGTACCAAAAAGATTTCACCGATGTATTCCAGTACTTTGGCGGCAAGCTTCAGAAGGCATGGCAAGGACGAGAGATTACTGGCTGGCAAAGCAGACCAAACACTCATTGGGCTTCGTCATGGGAATGGGCTGAGCTCGACCAAGCGGCAATGACGGTATCGCTTGTAGATGGTTCGATGAAAGAAGTACTGCAATACACCCTACCTACGTTTCATGATGTATGGGTCGACCACAAATACGGCGGCGTTGGGCTTGATCCAAAACGCACCAAAGCTTTCCATTGGGGTAACGGTTATCACCAGTTTGAACATGCTTTGATTGGCTATTTGTTCGCTCAGCAAGTTGACGCGCAGCCAGCAGTATTACATTACGCAAGGCCGACCAACAGCGAGATACCAATGGAACCTTATTACTATCAAGGGGATGTGGTTGAGTTAGAAAACCTAGACGACGGAACCCAGAAGGTCAGTTTCAATAACATTCGACCTTAGCGCTGGTATTGGTTCTGAATTGCTTGGAGCAACAGATAAGCTCAGAAAGCCTGCACAATACGATGCAACAGGCTCAAACAAAAGCCGCTGTTGGACAGCGGCTTTTTGGTGAAACAAAGATGGCTTAATCATCTAGCCCTTTAATTGGGCTCATTGAACGATAAACGGTTTTTACGTCACCTTTGATGGACAGCATACTTAAGTCATCAATGAAGAAGCGGCTAGTCATTGTGTGCTTACCACCATTGATGAAGATTTCGATGACCGACTTGTCGACATAAACCTCGATGGTTTGCTTGGTGCTCAACCTCGGCGCTTTTCTCACACACCCAAACTCTTCAGCGTAGAGTTGAGACATATTGCTGCGATCAAGAATGAACTCATTATCTGTAGCACTGAACACGATGTTATCACCCGCAACGTTGGCAAGTCTAAACTCAAACTCGTCAGTATCCGTTTCAAGCTCAACTATGAAGCTGGTTGTATCCAGTTCAAGAGCCTTTTCAACCACCACAGCTTCACCCTGTAGCGCTTTCAATTCAGGTAAAGCAGACTGAACAAGATAGCCATCTTGGATTTGAAGTTCGCGTGGTAACGACAACATGCCCGCCCACTGATGCGCATTAGAAGGTGTATCAATCTCAGGCAGACCAACCCAAGCAATCAAAATGCGACGGCCTTTATCATCTAAGTAAGTCTGTGGTGCGTAGAAATCAAAGCCGTAATCTGGCTGGGCAATATCTTGATGGTTTTCCAATTCCGCAGTATCTAGGTTCAAGCGATCACCCAAAATGTAAGCCACAGAATAGATATTTTTGAAGTCGTATGGGTTTTCACTAGACACGCCTTGCGGAGAAAACAGCATCACCGACTGATTATCTATTTCAAAGAAATCAGGGCACTCCCACATATAGCCAAGGTTGTTGTAACGAGTCTTAATTGGGCCTTTGTGTTGCCAACTCATCAGGTCACGACTGCAATATAGTGCCATTGAGCCTGCTTCTTGAGGTGTTTGAGCCCCCACAACCATCAGGTAATCGTCACCCTGCTTCCACACTTTTGGGTCACGAAAATGTTCGGTGTAGTGATCGTTTTCAATAACCACGCCGTGCTTTTCTATTTTGCCGTCGGCAGACATCTTGGCAAAACATTGAGTTGGGACTCGTTGCCAGTTTTCATCACGTTTATTACCCGTAAAGAACAGCAGTGCATTGCCATTTTCAACCAATGCGCCACCAGAATAAACACCGTGAGAATCGTAATCTTGGTCTGGGTGTAGGCCAATGCCGTGGTCTTCAAAATTAACGAAGTCTTTGGTTGAAAGGTGGTACCAATACTTCATGCCATGGACAGGACCAACCGGCGTCCACTGATAAAATAAGTGGTGCTCTCCATTAAAGAAACACAAACCATTTGGGTCATTGAGCAGGCCAAACTTAGGCGCAACATGGTAGCTTGGATAGCCAAAGTCTTGTTTGCGAAGCTCTACCATCGCATCAATACTCTCTTGAGAAATATCTTCTATACGGCGGTATCTTTGCTCTACTGTCCAGTTCGAGTTCAAACTCATACACTCTCCTCTACGGTATTCGTATTTGAAGAGTTTTTTTGAATAAACTGAGTTAGATCTTCTTGCGTTGGAAGTGCGGTCATTGCGCCTTTTTGCGTTGTCGCCAGAGCACCACAACCATTCGCCCACTGAATTGCAGAATCGACAACTTGTTGATTGTTCCACTCATCATGTTGAGAAAGCTTTGCAAGCAAGCCGCCAACAAAAGCATCGCCTGCCCCTGTAGTATCCACTGGCGTCACTGAACGACCTGAAATCAACACGCCTTGCTTTTCAAATACTCGCCAAACACCTTTCGCACCCTGTGTAACCAGAACAAGCGTGTTGTTAAGATCTGCAATATGAGCCAAACCTTGCTCCATCGAAGTTGAACCGGTTAAGAAATCCAACTCTTCTTCAGAGAATTTAACCACATCCGCCAACTCAACCGCTTTCATTACCACAGGCTTAATTTCAGATGGATCTTGCCACACTTCATCGCGAAGGTTTGGATCGAAGCTGATGTAACCACCAGCCGCTTTCATGCGTCGGATGGCTTCAAAGGTACTGCTTCGACTTGGCTCATTAGCCAGAGAGATTGAACAAACGTGTAGCCATTCGTTTTTCTTAAATTCGGGAATGTCATCCACAGACATAAACTGGTCTGCACTTGGCTTCACCATAAACGTAAAACTGCGTTCGCCTTGGTCATCAAGGTCCACCACAACAGTTGACGTATGCTGCTCAGGATCTTTCACCAAACGTTCGGTATTCACACCTTCGTTTTGCAAAGTCACTTCCATAAACGTGCCAAACGGGTCGTTACCCACTCGGCCGAAAAAGGCGCTTTTGCCTAAAAGACGAGAAATCGCTACCGCGACATTAGCAGGAGCACCACCCGGACATTTCAACAATGTCTTATCTGTCTCCGGAATGAGGTCGACAACAGCATCTCCAGTTACCCAAACTTGATTCATCTTTCTTACCTTAAAACTGAAAATCATGACAACCGAAAGCAAGGTGACACTTCACGCTGTCATGTAAAAATATAAAAAGGCTAGCTAAGCCAAATCACCTAGCTAGCACCCCAAAGCTTAGGAAATGAAGTGAAAAGGGGGACTTCACTTCTAGGGAGAAACGTTAAGCCGTTGCTTTAATGTTTTGTTTATTACGCTCGCGCAGACCTAAAACTACGGTCAGTGCAAAACCAGTCACGAACGCGATAATCATACCGACCACGTAGTAACCGATTTTTTCTGGTGATATTGAGATGATACCTGGAATACCAGCAGCACCGAGCGCTTGTGCTTTCACATTAAACATGGTGATGAATGCGCTTGAAACCGCAGCGGCACAAACCGCAGCAATGAATGGATAGCGAAGCTTCAAGTTCACACCAAACATTGCAGGCTCTGTAATACCAAGTAGTCCCGTCACACCAGAAGGAATAGCGATACTCTTCATTTTTGTATCGCGAGTCATGAAACCAACAGCCAGTGCCGCCGCCCCTTGTGACACGTTAGACATCGCCGCGATAGGGAAAATAAACGTACCACCCGTTACGGCAATGTCCGCCAATAATTGGGTTTCTATAGCGATAAAGCTATGGTGCATGCCTGTGATAACGAATGGCGCATAAATCAAACCAAATACCGCACCACCAATAAAGCCCGCACTGTTGTATAGCCAGTTCAGACCGTCACCCAACAAGAAGCCGATATCACGAGTCAATGGACCAACGACTGTGAATGTGAGTAAGCCTGTCACAAAGATAGCCAGTAGCGGCGTTAGCAAGTTATCCAGAACTGAAGGCACGACTTTACGCAGGCCAAGTTCGATTTTCGCGAGAATAAACGCAGAAACGAGAACTGGCAGTACAGAACCTTGATAGCCAACCTTCTCTATCTCGAAGCCTAGAATGTTCCAAACCGGAATATTGCCAGCCACCGATGCGCCACCGAAGCCCCAACCGTTAAGAAGGTCTGGGTGAACCATCAACATACCTAAAGCCGCGCCAAGGTATGGGTTACCACCAAATTTCTTGCTCGCTGAGAATGCTAATAAAATAGGTAAGTACACAAAAGGTGCATTAGCAAATGTGTTGATCATGTTTGCTAGGTCGGTCAAACCCGGGTTAGCGTCAATTAAAGATTTGCCATCAATGAACAAACCTTGAGCCGTCAATAGGTTGTAGATACCCATCAACAAACCACCAGCTACAATCGCAGGAATAATTGGTACAAAAATATCAGACAGGCCTTTAACCGCGCGCTGTATGATGTTTTGGTTTTCAGCCCCTGCAGACGCCACATCGTTAGTCGACATCTCTGTCATCTCAGTAAGCTTTGCCATCTCAGCATAAACTTGATTGACGATGCCTGAACCAAAGATGATTTGATATTGACCGGCTACTTTAAACTGGCCCTTAACCCCTTCTAGGTTATCAATCGCCTGTTCATCAATTTTATCTTGGTCTGCGACAGCAAGACGCAAGCGAGTCGCACAATGTGCGAGTGCAGTGATATTACTTTTACCACCTAATAGAGTGAGCAGCTCTTTTGCTATTTTTGGATAATTCATTACATACCCCATTGGATTATCATTTGAGCTTTTGAATTTTCGGGAACGTTTGCAAAACAAATTTTTGCCTAGAAATAACAAATGATCAAAGATAACTGCTCAATAGTGTGAGAATGATCTTTAAATTATCTCCCTAGGATGAGGAGAGAGGGTTAAAATCTCCTCATAAACAGGGGAATTTGATGACCAGTTTGCAAACAATCCCAAAACTAAAATGATAATGGATAATTTATAATGGCTAGTCTTCATGATGTCGCTCGTCTCGCTGGAGTTTCCAAGTCGACGGTTTCAAGAGTAATCAATGATGAGTATGGCGTAAAAAATGCGACCAAGATTAAAGTTCGCAAAGCGGTTGAAGAGTGTGGCTATCTCCCAAACCAAGTCGCTAAAGACTTAAAATCTCAGAAAACCAACCTGGTTGGCGTGATTGTTCCTAGGGTTTCTTCCCATGCTACCTCTCAAGGTGTCGACGGTTTAACCGCAGTATTAGAGCAAGCGGGCAAGCATGTTTTATTAGCGAGCACGCACCAAACGCACCACAAAGAACTTGAATATATTCAGATATTTAACCAGAAGCGTGTTGAAGGCATCATCCTGTACGCGACCCACCTCGACAACCAATTGGTCAAAGCGATTCAAAGCTCTGCCGTACCCGTGGTATTGGTTGGTCAAGACGGTTCAATGTTTAACATCCCAAGCATTGTGCACGACGATACTCGTGTAGGGTTTGAAGCAGGCAACCGCCTTATCTCGAAGGGTTGTAAATACATGGGGTTCATTGGCGTACAAGGCGATGATATTGCGGTTGATAAGATGAGATCGGAAGGCTTTGCTCAATCACTTCAATTCAACGATCTCACACTGCAATTTCACGCCCGTGGCGACTTCACCATCGATTCTGGCTACAAGTTGACTAAGCAGTATCTCAAGGAGCACACCAAGCTCGACGGCCTGTTCTGCGCCACTGACCGTATCGCAATCGGCGCGATCAGAGCGATTCAGGAAGCGGGGCTCGTTCCAGGAAAGGATGTATTGGTGTTGGGTGTGGGTGACGATGAGCTCGCTTCAGTATGTACGCCAACGCTTTCTACGTTTAACTATGCGTTTGATAAAGCGGGAGAAAATGGAGCCAAGCTGCTACTCGACCGTATTGAGAAAAAAGGCTTTGAAATGAGCAAGATTGTGTTGACCTTCACCATCATTGACCGAGAGTCTTGCTAACGATTTACTTGAGAGTTCAAGTGCTCTTAAGATAAAAAAATGCCAACCTTCGAGTTGAAACGATAAGGTTGGCATTTAATGATGTGGATCTCACATCATGAATAACACTCTCTATCTAAACGATATATCAAGCAATTAGAACCAAGTTTCCATCTGCAGTGCAAATAGAACCTCACCACCCTCTCCCATTGTTGCTGCATCTGCGTCAGTGCTGATCGAGTAACCATTCAGGTCTTCACTCCAATCCACATAGCTCACAGCAAAACGCAGTTCTGGTCGATCAAAAAAGCCAGTACTGGTTGAAAGCTTGAGTGTTGGTGCAACTGTCGCTTTGTAGAAACCGCCGCTCGCTTGCTCGGTCGCGTTGTCCAAATCCATGTACTGCAATGAACCTTCGTAAACCATCTCAAAGTTCTCTGTGAACTCTTGAGCTAATCGAACGTTTAAAGAAGCCCATGTGAACTCGTCATTCTTCTTCAAACGGTCTTGGCTATGCTCTGCCATTAATGCAGGTGCTAAGCGCCAGTTGTCGCCAATGCGAGTCACACCGTAGCTAAACAGGCGAACGGCTTTCGCGTCATCCAGCAGATCACCATTTGAGCCGATGCCTTTTAGCTCTGCACCAAGGCCGCTACCCACTAACATACCCGTTTTAGAGAAGCCTTCGCTTACACCAAAGAAGTTGTCTCCATGGTACGCAAACATTGCGTGTACACCGCTTTCAGCTGCGCCAGTTGAACGACTATCGTTGTCTGCTGAGGTCATGCCGCTCAACATCACCTGCCACCGGCCAATACGGTTATTCATGGTTGCAATGTAGTTTTCTACATCGGTTGATGAGCTATCAATCTCACCAAAATCTCGCCCATAAATAGAGAAATTCGCTTTCCAGTCATCGCTCATTTGAACGTCGTAAACACCTGCGCCAGTGCCTGACAGGAAGACAATATCCGAGTCGAAAAAGTGAATATCAAAATTGTCGCGATCGAATCGTTTACCCGCCCAGAACGTTGCTTCAGAAAACGCTTCGGATTCAGAGAACATACTCAGGCGATTCAGTTCCGAATACACTTGTCGCACATTCAACTGGCTTTCGCTCGCAGTCCACTCGTTATTTGTCTCAGTACTGTCGGCTAACATGATACGAAACATGGCACTAGAGCCATCGTCTGCAAATCGCTTATGAATCAAGTTCGCTTCAACGTAATGATCATCTTCAACACCAAGACGTCCAATTGGAGCTCCAATGGCACCAGCTGCCGTCATGTAAGGTCCAGTGCCTGTCGCGCCATTGAGGTCGTCGTTGATCAATAACCCAGAGCGAGCATAGCCGTGAAACTCAAACGAAGAAGCATTTTCATTGGCCTCGGTAGAAACCTGCTCCGTTTGTGCAACCCTTTGTTCTAATTCATTAATACGTTGCTCTAATGCTGCAACGTCTTCACTTGCTAATACCGATGTAGTCATTAGCCCCATTGTTACAGCAACCGCTAAAATGTGTCGTTTCATTCTGATGTTCTCACGTTAATTGTTTTGGATGAACTGCAAACGTTCCCAAAATAATTCGTAAGCGAATTTCAAGCTTATACTTTGATGTACAAGCTTAATATCGAAGAAGAAATAGAAATCACTTGTGTTGATCTCTTCATATTTTGTATCTTCCTGGATGATAGATCGATATTTTAGGGAACGTTACCGAAAGTGCATAATTCTGATAACTTTGTCACAAGTGGAATTGATTAATAAGCGAAAAACTGTGTCTCGCGCACATTGAAGCCTTTATCAAGGTCGTAGATAAGCTAGAGTCAGTTACGCACAAAGCGTGATGCAGAACACAATAACCACCACCTTTAACTGATGAACAACTCGATTATCGAAAGTTAAGACGGTTTTGTTCGATCTGATAAATGACGATCGAATCATAAAAGTGGAAGTTAGAAATGAATCTAGATACTTATGAAAGCATCCAATAAAAAAGCCAAGTTGAACTTGAGTGATCAACTTGGCTTTAAATGGCTCAATGAATGCTTTCTAGCGCGTTGTAACGCCACAAAAGTAGAGATTATTTAATTGGATAATGTCGCTCTAAGAACGCAATCACATGCGGTACGTACTTATCGGTATCAAATATCGGAGCACTATGGCCAACACCTTCCTCGATAAATAGCTTATTCTCAATGCCGTATTTGTCCAAAACATCTTTGAGGATCTGGCTTTGCGCTAAAGGCACTCGCTTATCCAGCGTTCCATGGAACTGAATGTAAGGCGGAGCATCACTGTTTATATAGCTGGTCGTTGAAGCTTGTGCCGCTAGCTCCGGCACTTCACTCGGGATATCACCTAAGAAGCGAGACACCGACGACTTTTTACTAGTCGGTCTGTTCCCTTTATTACCTAGCTCTAGCAGGTCCGTCGGGCCAAAAAAGCTTACAACTCCAGCCACTCGATACTTAGATTCTGAGTAAAAGCTAATGTCACCGTGCATATTACTTGCTCCGACCAATCCCGCTAAATGACCACCAGCTGAACGCCCCATCATAACCACGTTATCGGCGGCAAGATTGTACTTGTTAGCATGGTCATGAAGATAGTTAATGGCATCATTAATATCTGCGACTGGTTTTGGGAAGGTTGCTTCGCCACTTAAACGATAATCGACCGCAGCCAACGCATAACCTTCACTTAAAACAGAATTAAGCAACAACGGGTTTTTAGTCGGGATATCGTCTTTAGTGCCACGCTTCCACGCACCGCCATGTACCCAAACGAGCAACGGATATTTTCCATCAACCTTTGCTTCTGTTTTGGGAAGGTAGAGATCAAGCTTGATCTCTCGTGCTTCTACCGTCTTAAACAAGATGTCCTTTTCTACTGTGTATACCGCATTAGCATTAGCATTAGCAGCCGATAATCCAACAAATGAAAGAATCAGTAATTTTGTTATCTTTTTCATTGTGAACCTCTTATCTAGAATGACGCTTCTGCCGCTAACCAGTAACGACGACCATCTTCAACGTAGCCAAACTCTTGGTAATCGGTTTGTTCATCAAATAGGTTGTAAACACCAGCCATCAGCTTAAGGTTCTTTTGCACATACCAGTTGGCACCTAAGTCAACATAAGTAATTGATGGCGCTTCGTATTGTGTTCTTGAACTACTCGTTGTCGGTTCTGACTCTTTGCCACGGTATGTCACTCGCATCCAAGATTGGACATCATCACGTACTTGCCAATCTGCATTTACGGTAACTAAATGCTCAGGAATTTGTGTTAATGGCTTACCTTCATCTTCACCAGACTGCTTCTCAGTATGTGTATAGGTATACGTCGAACCGACAGAAATCGTCTCGGTAATGCCTTTGTTTATCGTGTATTCAGCACCGTAAGTAATCGCGTCTTCAATGTTCACGTAGGTAGAATCACAACCACGTCGGCCACAGTTAGTGCTCAGCTCTTTCTTGTCGATCTTGTCTTTAAAGTCACTGTAGAACACGGTGATGTTCGAGCTTAAATCTGCATCGCCAACAAAGTACACGCCCATTTCACTGTTCACTGACGTCTCGGCTTTTAGATCAGGATTACCGTAAACAGAGCAGTCGCCACCACAACTTTCTTGCGCCCAACCCGCTTCCATCTCAGTTAAGCCTGGTGCTCGATAACCCGTTGAAACACCGCCTTTCACTGTCCAATATGAGTCGACACTCCACACACCATAAACGCGAGGGCTCAGATGAGAATCGAACACGTCATTTTGATCAAATCTAAGGCCAGTTGTTAGAGCAAACGAATCGGTGATGTACCATTCATCTTCCGCAAACAGTGACCATTGGTTATTTTTGAAGACATGATCTTCTCCAGAATCTGTCAGTTCCTGACGTGTATAGTTGAAGCCAATCGTCAGGTAGTGCGCCTCAAGTACAGGCATAGACCATTGTGAGTTCAGAGTCAGGTTTTCCACTTCCATTTCTCCGCCTTCATTCTCAACCGTTTCATTGTTGATGTATGAAGTGCCCGAGCCCCAGTCGTAGTTTCCTGAGTGAGATAGGCCCAATGATTGACGATTGTTCACACGCTCAGAATCTGTGGTTTTCGATTTTCCATCCGTCGTCACTCGTTCTTGATCGTGATAGGTGTAATCAAACGAGAAGGTATCGTCATCCGTAGGCGTCAAGTGCAGTGCGCCACGGTAACTCTCTAATGTTTTGCCGCCGTATCCGTAAAGAATCTCATCTTCCTTACGCTCTTGATATAAGCCAGAGAAAGAAGCGCTCAACAAACCATCAATAAGCGGACCCGCTAGATGTACTTGGCTTTGATATGAATTGCCCGAGTCTGAGTTCTCTTGCAGTGTTGTTTCACCACGTACGCTGCCATGCCACTCTTGATAATCTTTACGAGTGATAATGTTGATCACACCGCCAATCGCGTCTGAACCGTAAAGCGTCGACATTGGGCCACGCACAACTTCAACTCGCTCAATCGCGCTTAGAGGTGGTAGCCAATCTTGCTCAAAACCACCACTGCTGTTTTGCTGTGTTTCTAGGCCAGATTGCTTGCGTCCATCGACCAAAATCGCCGTGTATTCTGCAGGCATACCACGTATTGAAATGTCTTGGCTCGAACCACCACCTGTCACTATCACACCGGGTACATCACGCAGTGCATCCGTCAAATCCTTATACGATCGGTTTTCCAACTGCTCACGAGTAATCACGCTGATCGATGCCGGCGCTTCAGTGACAACCTGCTCATAACCCGCCGCTGTCACAACCATGGTTTCCATTGTCGTAACTTCTGTCGTTGAAGCTTGAGAATCAACTTGGTTTGCTTGTTCGTTAGCAAAGCCCATTACAGGGAATACAAAACACGCAGCAGCTATAGATTTAGAAAGGGGGGAACGAGTAAACGTTTGAATAGTGTTCATCTTGGCTCTACTTAAATTGAGATTGCATTTAATAATCATTCTCAATTAGAGCAGCGTAAATCATTCGCTTCAAGCATATTGCTATCGCCAAAATAGAATATCGCTATCCGCCAGACGGATAGTTATCTTTACCTTATGCTTGATATGAAACTGATGATGTGGCGAATAACGGCTCTCAAATCACTCAGACTTCGGGGCTTACTTAACTAGAAGTCACTCTCTTTTAAGAGTACGTATCTTTGCCTACATAGAGGTCTTTGAATATTTCACGCACCCATTCACACATCGGGTCATCATGAAATCGCTTGTGCCAGTACAAGTAAACTTCTTGAAAGCTTAAGTGGAGTTCTTCTGGCACTTCTCTGGTGATCAGACGGGGATCATGACACGCCGCTTCTGCAAAAGGCGTTGGAAGATGAAAGATGATGTCGGTTTCAGCAGCAATACTTGGTGCAGAGCTGAAGTTGCTCAACTGCACAGGTGCAGATAGGCGCTGCTTTTTATTGGCTAAACCGAGTTCTTGGTACTTGTGTTCGAAAGAGAGCTTTTTCTCACCTTGTAGAGAGACTTGGCCAAAATCATATTCCGCCAGCTTTTGTGGGGTCAGAGTTTCATTCGCCAATGGGTGCTCTCGGCTCATCAACAAACGGAACGTACGCTTCGCCACTGTCATACGATAGATGTTTTGCTCAGCAGAAGGCGGTTGGTGCGAAGATAAGGCAAAGTGCACATCACCTGCGACCAAGGCTTCGAAATGACGCTTGGGCGCAGAATCTAAACTCACGATCATGTTCGGCGCTTCTTTGCGGATCTTAGCGATCACCTTCGGCATCAAGGTGTTAATTTGAGGTAGCAAACCATAGAACTTGACCGTGCTATCAACCTTACTTGGGTCGAACGATTGCTTATGAACCAGCTTTTCCAAATTAGTAATGACGGTGTTGATATCGTCTTTGATCGACTCTGCTTTTGGGGTCAGCTCATAGCCATATTTCTTACGTACTAACAGTTCATCATCAAAGAAGGTTCGCATTTTCTGCAAAGTACGGCTTACCGAAGACTGGCTCATGTTCAGAGACATAGCAGTATTGGAAACATGTTTTTCTTCGAGTAAGTGCTTAAGTACGAAAAGAAGGTTGAGATCTATCTGAGAGAGGTTCATGAGCGTGCCGCTAGTATGTTAAGAGCATCGTTAAGACGTTACACAATGCTCAAAACCGCGGCACTGCTTATCAATATTTGGAGAGAAAGTACAAATCCAACAGTCAGCTATCCAAATCTAAAACTCAACTGGAGTGAGCTTTAGAACGATGAAATATTGAATGTGCTACTTTCTTTTTCCCTGTTCAACTAACTTCTCATTCCATGCGGTATTGCCATCACGCTTAGAGACATCGTACTCCGCACAGAACTGAGATATGGTCATATTGTTATCGCCAGTGGCAAGCTTGAGAGCCAACTGAACTTGTTGAAGCTTGCTTTGCAGTCGCAAGATTTGACCAGCATTTGGGCTTTTCTCTTTGGCGTATTTTAAAGCCGCATGCTTACGTTCTGCCGCGCCAGCTCTACGATCCGCTTCTGATAACAGATACTTTAACTGCGCAACACTCTTGCCCTTCTTAAAAGCAGGATCAAGCAGCTCAACGCACTCATCAAACGATGGGTTGATAACGTATGGGTCTACTTTATGTGCCTGTTGGCGCATCCACTCTAGTGCGAGTTTTTCATCTGACATAATCGAATCTTTTCCAAAGAAATAGCCCTATATGGTATCGCTCAATAGCGAATGGCTGCAATAGCAAATTAACTTATCTCACGCCTTTAAATACAACGCTACAGAAAGTATTGGTGCCACGCATCAAGAAGCACCCTCTCTTCAAATATTGGCGTTAGAAACGAAATAAAGAGCTAACCACACCGTTAAAACTCGCCAAACCAAACACAAGCAAAATGAAATTAAAAACATTTAAATCAATAGTTTATTGATATTAATCCGTGTAATTCACCCGTCAAATTACACGACTTCTTTGCACTCATTCATAGTTTTGTACATTACTCATTCTAGCCAATAAAACTCACCTACTTTGTTTATATGCATGGATAAACATATAAATCAGAGCAATGAAAAGACGTACATTTTTGAAAAGCGTAGCTGGGGCTGCCTTTGTACCAACCCAACTTTTGGCTTCGCAAGGCAACAATCCTTCCTTATTTCCGGTCTCAATTATGCAGGCTGGGCGCAGCGCAACCTCGGGAGATTTGCACCTTCTTAGTGGAGAATTGCCAGCTGATATCCATGGTCATGTGTTTTTTTCTGAAGGGATACCATTGGAGCCAGACCACCTGAGTCCGAACGGCCGCGGCGCTCTAACCCGTCTCGACTTTTCGCCAAGCAAAGTTTCTTTCTTGCGTAAGATGATTGACACCCCGTCAGCCATCATGCAACAGCATATCTCCTATGGCTATGACAGCTTTAAATTACTCGGTGGTATGGCTTATTACAGCCCGACGATGGGATTCGTCAATTATTGTAATACCGCACCCAACTACCTGGGTGACAATCGTTTCGCGCTCAGCTACGAAGGTGGAGTTCCCTACGAATTTGATGCGCTGAGCTTAGACCTGGTCACACCGATTGGTCACTAT
The DNA here is from genome assembly GCF_013114525.1 of Vibrio sp. T3Y01. Classification (NCBI taxonomy): domain Bacteria; kingdom Pseudomonadati; phylum Pseudomonadota; class Gammaproteobacteria; order Vibrionales; family Vibrionaceae; genus Vibrio; species Vibrio sp. T3Y01. The sequence goes on from NZ_VTXJ01000015.1 coordinate 33,190, forward strand.
GATGAGTGGCAGAGCAGTCTTCCACCTTGGATGAGCCCTTTTATTCCTGACAAATGGCTGTTTCCACAAGTACGCACCACAGGCCATCCGTATTTTGATCTCGAGTCGGATGAATGTTTCACCATTAACTACGGTGGAAACATTTCCAACACGGGTACTAAAAATGGATTTATACGGCTTCTGAAATGGGATAAGCACAGCCCTCTACAAGGCTGGAACATTATTGGCCGTAACGGTAAGCCTTCCTTTATCGCAGCAACCGCTCACTCTCTTGGTGTAACACGCCACCACATCCTTGTATTTGAAACTGCAGCGCAAGTCGAGCCGCTACGTATGATCGGTATATCGTCGGTTAATGCTCAGCAACATCGGACTCCAACTTGGATTATTCGTAAGAAAGATCTCTACCCCGGGCGCGATTATGTGGTTGCCGACTACCTAGAACTGGATTTCGATACCTCAGACATCATGTGTAATTACGATGACCAAGACAACGAAATCACCCTATACGGCCAATACCTAGGAGCGATGGACAAATCAGAGCCCCAATACACGCGCGATAAGCGATGGTTTGGTGGAAGAACTCCGAGTCAATTGGCAGGTTACCCGGCAGCACCCATTGATGTCGGCGGCTTAGTACGCGCAAGGATCCAAGTTCAGTCGCAATCCGTCCGTCACATAAATGAAGACTTCAGGCTGATACGAGACGACCAACTTTTTTGGGATATGAATGATCCCGCGTACCGTGGACACTTTCAGTTCCCAGAGCAATTTGAACACATTTATTGGGCTGCCGTTGGCTACCGTAAAGACCATGTCATCAAGCGTGTCGCCGACGCCTATGAGCACTACCCCAATAGAAGATTCACCAACGATTCATTACCTCAAACCGACCAACCCTCGGCTTTAGTGCACATGGACTGCCTTTCGATGAATCTCGCCGATGCGTATCAATTTCCCTCAGATTGTGTGATGCGAACGCCTCAGTTTATGGCTCGCCCTAACAGCACCTCTCAAGACGACGGCTATATATTCACAGCCGTGGTTCGTAGCCACCCTACTCATGGCATTGGAAATGGCAAAGAGGTCTGGATCTTTGACGCACAAAACTTAGCACAAGGCCCACTAGCGATCTTAGGACATCCACAGCTCAACTTTGCGACTACAAATCATGCGCTCTGGGTGGCAGAGATAGGCCCTAGACCTGCCGATGCCTATAAAGCCAACGTCGGAGACTTTTTCCGTTCACGTTTATCAAGTCATCGCAGCGCTGTTCAAGAAGTCATTCAACAACACATTCTGCCTCGATTTGGCTAATCCATTCGATAAAGAAAACCACCGTTAAAAATCAATCTCGACTAAACCACAAGGAAGTCTTAATGAAAATAAAAACCATGGTACTTGGTAACGCTTTGCTTGCTGCGGTAATGGGGACAGCTTTCTCTCTTCATTCCTATGAACCGGAAAGAGAGATTTCTAACTACCAAGGAACATACACCTGCCACCCTGAAGCGATTTACGACCCACGTTCTATTGATGAAGTGCAGAACATCGTCCAAGACGCTCTGATACGCGGTAAGAAAGTGATGACGGGAAATCGCAAGTTCGCCAGCCAAATCGATGCCGCCTGCGCCGGTGACGACCAAGTTCAAATCACTCTGAAGAATATGAATAAGATCGTTCACTTCGATGCAACAAATAAGACCGTCACTGTTGAAGCCGGTATGCGGTTCAACGATCTCAATGACTTCTTACGCGGGCAAGGTTACGCGATCAACATGGTGACTGAGTTAGCTATCTTTACCGTTGGTGGCATGCTGGGCAGTGGCACACACGGCTCTACGTTAGATAGACCAAGCAACATGCTCGCTGACTACGTTACCCAGCTAAAAATTGTTGATGGGCAAGGCGAGGTCAGAGTACTTGAGGGCGATTTACTGGACGCCGCAAGAGTGAACCTTGGTGTACTTGGCGTAGTGGTTGAAGCGACCTTAAAACTTGAAGATGCCTTTAAAGTGAAAGCAGAAATCACCGGTTATCGAGATGATTCCGACCTTGAAGACGTGGTACTGGATATTGCACACAACAACTACTCTGCGAACATCGCATGGTTCCCTGGTCTAGGGCGTTACACCACCACACTTTACAACCCAGTACCAATCGAGACAGAAGGCCAAGCCTACAATGCACAAGCCGATGTCACAGATGCGGAAGAGTTTTTCTTCGGGCTACTGTTTAATGCCGCACACGAATTCCCGGGGGCTGGTTTGCAATGTCTTGCTGCCGTCGCTCGTTACAATGGCCGAGCAAAGTCCTACTTCAGGGACAGTATCACAGGTAAGACAGTTGATAAGCCTATCGGCTATTCAGACCAAATGCAGTACTTCGAATGCAAGGACCCGAACAAATGTATATGGGATCGTCTGCCTATCGCGCTTCAAGAAGTTGCTATCGACATTGAGCGCCTACCAAACTGGATCAATGATGTCCGCCAGATCGTCGACGCACACCCACGTACTTGCTTCCCACTCAATGGTATTTACTTCCGATTTGGTAAAGCTTCTGACAGTTATTTAGGAATGAGCGCAGGGCGAGATACCGCTTTCGTCGGCATTGAATACACACTGCGTAAAGAGGGTAAGAAAGAACCTAAAAACTACTTCGTGAACCTAGAAATAGAGCAAATGTCGCTGCGAAAATATGATGCGCGACCTCACTGGGGTAAAAACTCAGTCGCTATTTTTGAGGACATGCCCTCTCGCTTCCCGATGTGGCCTGAGTTCTTGCAAGCCAAAGCGGAGCTGGACCCTTTCGATACCTTCACCAACCCATTCTGGGAGCGTGTGAGTGGTGAAACGCCATTAGAAGATTATCTAAAACCAGGATGTAACGTGCGTGGCGAATGTTACTGTCAAGAAGATGCCCACTGTCAATCAGGGACGACTTGTCAATCAGGGCTCTACTTCACTGACGCTCGTATCTGCCGAAAATAACCGGCTCGTCAGGCATATAGCACTGCGCTCTATGCCTGATACTCGCTTTTCCAAAGGATCCCAAAAAGGACATCACTTCAATGAACCTCTGCCAACTACTGCGTTTAGGGCTAGCATGTTGCTGCCTGTTCGTAGCACAAGGATTTGCTACCACACTCGAGGATATACGACCTCATACTCCATCATCTCAACAAACTTGGGCTGAACAATGGTTCTACAATATCGCCGTACCAGAGGTCGGCTACTTTAAAGTCAGCCTACAAACCTACATTGCTCCTGACTTTACTGACCCAACGCCTAAGGCATACGTGCATCTCGCGTTTACACCGGTAAACGGCAAGACAGTAAAATACGACATCTTTCGTGATGAGTTAATACTCCGTGGTTTTAACGACTCGGAACAGTTCCACTACGAAATACCGGGGATTGTCGTCGCCAATAAAGACACACTGAATGTAACTTTCGAAGACTTTCAATTCTCGATGCGTTGGGATGGCGAACATGCTCATTATTGGCGTGGCAGAAATCCGGGACAAACGCCTTTCGGTATTATTCCTGAACTACCGGGAGTCGGAGGTAAATGGTTTCTTTATACCGTCGGCACGCCGATTCAGTACAGTTTCTACGATGGTGAGCAATCTCTATTTGGAAGCGGATACGCTCAGCTTGATAAAGGGTGGTACGACAAAGAGTCTAGCGCAGGAATGATCTACACCATGGGACTTTCTGATGAACTCTACTACATGTTTACAGGTGCAAAAGTTGGAAATTCTAATATTGAACTGTGGGCTGGCCGCTATATCTCTCCTAATTATGACCTGATCTTCTACCCGGCGATTGGCAATATTTCACTGAAAAGAGAGGTAGATTCCTGCGCAGGGTACTTAAAACTCGAAATGAACAAAATTAAGTACAAGATGGTCATGGAAGTAAAATCCGAACTAGAAAGCTTTTACCCGTTGGCCTTCCCTTCTGTGATTATCTTTGGCGGAGAGCAGAAGTACATGAAATCGATGAAGGCTGCGGTTAATGTCTCTTTATATGAGCACAACGTTTTGGCCGAAACCATAGAGATGCCGCAAGCCTTATTGGAGTTTAGTGGCCCTTTCTATTGCGATGCCTTGGATGATATTCAAAATGCAGCACTTTAGATCGGTTTAAACATATCGTTACTGCTCCTAGAAACATAACATCGGAGTAGCACTGTTATAGTGCTACTCCGCGCAATTATCACGAATCTATTTCAAGCTTTAGCGCATCACAAACAACTCTTCGTGATAGTGCTTTTCGATATCAAATTGATAAGCGTCTAACTCTTTCTTCAATGATGTTGAGAACAACTCAGGTCCACAAAAATAGAGTTCATAATCATTCAGGTCACCACATTGGTTTGCGATTAGTCCGGCGTTTAACCTTGGAGAATGCAAAGTATCAATAACGTTCAGCTTTACTCCCACCTCATGAGCTAAGCCTAGTAGCTCATCAACCAAATGCTCGTCGATACCACGAGTACAGTAAAACAACTCGATTCGAGGGTGATCTGGTTCACTCTTGAGCGCTTCAAGTGTGGCAAAGAACGAAGCAATCCCGACACCACCAGCAACCCAAATTTGTGGCTTGCTCAAATCAAATTCAAGACGGCCATAAGGCCCTTCAACTCTTACGGTATCACCCGCTTTGACTCGCTCGTACAAGCCATTAGTAAAATCACCCAACTCTTTGATCAAGAAACGTAACTCTGAATCTTCACTGCCAGAAACAATGGTAAACGGATGCGGGTCTTCATTACCGAAACGCAAGTAAGCAAACTGCCCGGCTTTGTGACCTTGCCAAGATGCATCCGGCTTTAACACCAGTTCCATCACTTCAGCCTGTGGAAAATAGCGAGTCGAAGCGATAGTTGCTGAGTGACGATTACGACGCCCAACCAAACCCAACAAGCTGTAAATCGCGGCGATAGATCCAACCAAAGCAAATGCCACCGTTAGGTAATAAATAGGCTCTCCCCAATACGCTCGTTTAAGCAGTATTACCGAGTGAAAAGCGATAAACAGATACGCGACCGACATCAGACGGTGCGACAATTTGAACGGTTTATACTTCACTGCCGCCCATAGTGATGCCACAAATAGAACAAGTAATAAGTAAAAACCCCATTCACCGATACTTTGAGCAATATCGCGCAGTTCGTTGACCCACATTTCCCAACCAGTCAAGACCGCTTGTGGCCCTGAACCATCATGTCGAACAGGCTTAGCCAAGATGCCAAAAGTCACCAGTGACTTAGGAATTTGGTACCACAACCAGTGTGTGACACCCAATGCCACACCACCGATACCAAGCCATTTATGGACTCGATACGCTTTATCCATACCTTTGAGCCAATTCTCGACTATAGGCAAACGCATTGCCAAAACCATGGTGATGGACATTAACATCAGAGACAAAATACCTGAGTACTGAATCATGGCTGAGCGCCATTCAAAGACATTGCTTGAAGCGAATAATTGCGGTTCCATCGCAAACCAAAAGGCTGACATTGTGGCAATCATTGCCCAAATGATATTGCGGACTGTTTTCATTTTTTAACACTCTTAAAGACGACACCCTTACTTTAGCTTGCGTCATGTAAAGCGACGTCAACATGCGTAAATCTATGCAAAGACGACTAACTACCATGTGCTAGCTGAACCACAGTTCCCGATTCGCGATTGAACTACATAACCGATCGCACCAAGTGGGCTCTCTGGGTTCGTGATTTCTTTGATCGATAAAAAGCCCATGTTCGTACATATAGGCTCATAAAAACGCAGGTTCATTTAATCAAGTAGGAAGAGAAAGGTATGAAGGACATCACCCTGTCAAAGAACGATCTTCAAGCCATGGAGCAGCGAGGGCGCACTCGTCTAGTCAACTCATTGTCAGGATTCAAGAGTGCAAATTTGATTGGTAGCTGTGACAGTCAAGGGGCAGCAAACTTGGCTGTGATAAGCTCGGTAGTACATTTAGGCTCTCACCCCCCGCTATTCGGATTCATTGTTCGCCCGTGTAAAAGACGCCGCCACACCTTGGACAACATTCTCGAAACCAAACAGTTCACGATTAACAGTATTGGCGCTGACTTTTTCAAGCAGGCTCACCAAACCTCTGCGCGATATCCTAAAGAAGTATCCGAATTCGAGTCGGTCGGCCTGACACCTTATTATGACGATGACTTCTCAGCGCCGTTTGTATTAGAAAGTGCTTTGAAAATTGGGTTGGAGTTGAAAGAACATATTCAGATAGAGAGTAATCACACCCAAATGCTGATTGGCGAAGTCGTCACGCTTCACGCCCCAAAAAGTGCCTTCATGCCCGATGGGTACTTGGATCTGGAGGCTTTAGACACAGTCACCATATCAGGCCTAGACAGCTATCACGTGACACAAAGGCTGCACCGACTAAGCTACGCCAAACCCGATGAACCTCTGTTTCCGTTAACTCGCGAAGGCGATCCCACCTCATGGTAGGTCCTTCAACCTAACTCAAAGTCATTTTATTCAGAAATTGGCTACGAAAAGTGGTAACTTCCTCGGCTTAGGTTTGTAAGGCACTGGGCCGTACCTGATAGCATTTACGTCATACACTCATTTCTAAGGAATCCTTTGAAGTTAACCCACTTTAAATACAAGACGCGCAAAGGCCCAGACTATCGACATGGCGATCAGGTGTCTTTTATGGACATTAAACAGACCTTCGGTATGGGCAGTATTCGTGTGGGCGCTTGGGTAACCAAAGAAGAGAAAGACTTGGCTGCGAACTTGATATTCGACTCTTTAGCGGACCTCGCTTATATCTTGGCTCTACCACCTGAAGCGATTGGTCTGCGCGGTACATTAGGTTTAGCGTTCGGCAGTGGAGGCAGAAAAGGTGTGCAAGCACACTATGCCCCAAACCAACGTGAACTAGCGCTCGCTAAAAACGCAGGTGCCGGTGCGCTCGCTCACGAGTTTTGGCATGCATTTGATCACTACATTGCTGAAAAAGCATTTGAGATTGGTGATACCTCAGGGCCGCGTAAACACATCTTGTTTGCTAGCGATTGTTGGTTACACGATAGAAAGGTGCGACCTCATCCATTAAACGAGAGTCTGATGTCGCTGTTCGATGCCACGCTACTTAGCGAGAATAACTTGGATAAACACGATTACGTTGCTCGAAGTGTCATCGCCGACAAAGCGACGTCTGCTCGTTACTTCTCGTTACCAACAGAGATGATGGCGCGCGCTTTTGAATCTGCGATTGAATCCTGCTCAGATATCGAAAACTCGTACCTAGTCGATGGTACAACCAAGCCGGATATGTTCCCCCTCTATCCAGATCTCACGCATAGAGAGGAAATCTACAACGCGATACAAGGGTACTTTGCACCGCTAGGCCGCTCTTTAAGTAAGTAGCGTTTTGAACAGCTAGATCAATAGGTGATCCAATCTTCAAAACTGTTTATAGTCGATACACTTCAACATACATGATTTAGAGGCTGTAATGATCCGTTGGCCATCTTTGGTAAAACTCGACGGCGATGATGAACTGATTTACGTCGCATCCGAGAACGATTTTCAGGCAGAATGCTCAGACATGATCTTGGGCGAAGATGATTACCTCATTGATTCTGAAGGTAAAAGCTACTCGCTACAATCCAGCTCAGACCAACTATTTATCACCAAACGACCTGAGCAATATTCGGTTGAAAACGTGACTAAACTGATTCGAAATCACGAGTTCCAAAAAGCTGAAGTATGCTTGATGAAAATTCACTTCCCAACGATTGAAGAAGCAATTCAGTCTTTGGCTTTTGAAGCTCGTTAGTATCGACTCGGAAAACCAATGCTTCAAATATCCCAAACAAAAACAGCGCCAATTTAGGCGCTGTTTTTCGTTGTTGTCTTGGTTATATCAAAGAAAGCTAAGTTAAATTAAGCGATAAAAATCTGTGCCAGTGCGTAGCCTAAGCAACATGCGCCTACTACACCGATTAAACCGACCGACATGAATGAGTGGTTGAAGTACCACTTACCAATCTTGGTAGTGCCAGAAACATCGAAGTTCACTGTTGCGATATCTGATGGGTAGTTCGGGATGAAGAAGTAACCGTAAACCGCTGGCATCAAACCGATTAGCAGTGCTGGGTCTAGTCCTAAACCAAGACCGACAGGCAACATCATACGTGCCGTTGCGGCTTGCGAGTTCACCACAACCGATACGATGAATAGCGCTAGTGCGAACGTCCATGGGTAGTTGGTTACCATTTCCACGATGCCCGATTTGAACTGAGGCATTGCGTATTGGAAGTAAGTATCCGACATCCAAGCGATACCGAAGATAGCGATCGCTGCCACCATACCTGATTTGAATACCACACCATTTGGCACATCACGTGGGTCGGTTTTGGTCGCCAGCAAGATGATACCGCCGAAACAGAGCATCATCATTTGGATGATCACCGACATCTTGATTGGCTTGTCGCCGTCTACGATGGTTCTGATCTCTGGCACCATCGCCACAATAACAATCACCACAATCGACAATAGGAAGATCAATACTGCATTACGCGCTGAGCTTGGAAGCACTTCATCCAAAGATGTCGCCGTCGTGTTTTCAATGCGCTTTTTCCACTCAGGATCTTTTAAGCGCTCTTGATAATCAGGATCGTCGTTCAGTTCTTTACCGCGTTTCAAGCTGTACAAAGAAAGTAACAGCGTACCGAACAAGGTTGCAGGCACCGTCACCAATAGAATCGAAAGCAAAGTGATAGAGTGTTGAATATCTGAAAGTTGCGCTAAGTAGTACACCACTGCCGCCGAGATTGGCGATGCGGTAATCGCAAGTTGAGAGGCAACAGAAGCTGCCGCCATTGGGCGCTCAGGACGAATCCCGTTCTTCAATGCCACATCACCGATGATAGGCATAATTGAATACACCGCGTGACCAGTGCCCAATAGGAAAGTCATCGAGTAAGTCACGAACGGAGCTATCAGGGTGACGCGTTTCGGGTTCTTTCTCAGCACCCTTTCCGCCACTTGCAGCATGTATTTTAAGCCACCAGCTGCTTCGAGGATCGAAGCACAGGTTACCACCGCGAGAATGATCAGCATTACGGTGACAGGTGGGGATGTTGGCGGCATCTTGAAGATAAAGACTTCAATTACCAAACCAATACCAGAAACAACCCCTAAACCAATACCGCCATACCGAGAACCGATATAGAGAACAACAAGTAAAAATAGAAACTCAAAATACAACATAATCAACCCTACTAAAAATGTGGAATATGGTTATTTTGTCTTTATGTTCAATGCGTTACTTATTGGTAGATCACACAATCATTGAGCGTTTTAATGGATTGTTTTTTATAAGATTAGGGTCACGATAACAGGCGATTAAGTATCTAAAATGTAATTTTTCACTAAAGTGAAACTCTAGGATTGTTATGCATTCTGATGTTCATTGTTTCTTTTAGAACGCCTGAATCTATAAAATTTAAATATCATAACTAAACGTTATCACCCATTCAGAAACCCATAACGGACTCCCCCTATTCTCCTCAATTTTTGTAATACAATTCTTGCCATTTTGACTTAACTCTAACTCGCCTATCCCCATACACTGTGTCAAAATACCCGCCCTTACGATGACAATACAGAAAGAACCACGAATATGAATTTTCAAGCTGCTATTTTTGATATGGATGGACTGCTGCTCGACACCGAGCGACTTTGTATGCAGGTTTTTGAAGAAGCATGTCACGCGCAAGGTGTTCCGTTTTTGCAAGATGTTTACCTAGGCATCATTGGTTGTAACGCAAAAACCATCGAACAGATTTTTCGAAATGGCTACGGTGAAAACCTAGACTACCCAGCACTGAATAATGAATGGCGCACCCGCTATAGTGCGATAGTTAAAAACCAAGCCATCCCAGTAAAAGATGGCGTGATTGAGCTGCTTGAATGGCTAAAGTCGAATGACATTCCAATCGCGGTGGCAACCTCAACTCAGCTAGATATCGCGAAGAAGAAGCTTGAGCTGGCTGGCCTAGATTCGTACTTCACCTCGTTAAGCACAGGCTGCGAAGTGACTCACGGCAAGCCTCATCCAGAGATCTACCTGCTAGCGGCAGAACGCTTAGGTGTTGCACCTGAAACCTGCCTAGCGTTTGAGGACTCGAACAACGGTATTCGTGCATCAATGGCAGCCAACATGATCAGTTTCCAGATCCCTGATTTAGTAGAGCCATGTGACGAAGTAAAAGCGCTTGGACACACCATCAGCCCTTCTCTACATGATGTGCTAGCACAGCTTCAACAAGCTGCAGCTTAGGCTCTCACTGCCGTTGATAATGCTTTTATCAACGTAGACAAGCCTCTCTATCAAGCCGACTCACAGAGTCGGTTTTTTTGTTGGTATAGTTTTTATAAAAGATAAAAACTCGCGCTTGAAACTGTTAAAGTCGATTGGGGATAAATGCTAAGTAATCAGCAAGATTGCTAGCGTCTAAATATGGAGACAGAGACGCGTGAAGGAAAAGTTTGAAGACCAACTGCTTGAGTTTGCACAACAAGAAATGACACAAGATGCAGCACACGACATCAGCCATATTAAGCGTGTTGTCAAAACCGCCAAAGCTTTGTGTGCTCAAGAACAAGCTAAGCTTGAAGTCGTGTTACCTGCAGCTTATCTTCATGATTGTTTCACCTTTCCCAAGAACCACCCAGACAGAGCCAAAAGCTCACAAATGGCGGCAGACAAGGCGATCTCTTTCCTCAAATCTATCGAGTATCCTGCGCCCTATCTCGACGAGATCCATCATGCGATTGTCACTCACAGTTACAGTGCCAACATCACACCAGAAACCTTGGAAGCACAGATTGTTCAAGATGCTGATCGCCTAGATTCTCTCGGTGCGATTGGCATTGCTCGCTGCCTATACGTTGGCCAAAGCTTTAACGCAGAGCTCTATAACCACGAAGACCCGTTCGCCAAGCTGCGTGACTTGGATGACAAGAATTACAGTGTCGACCATTTCTACGTGAAACTGTTCAAGCTGGCTGAAACCATGAATACAGAATCCGCCAAATTAGAAGCCAACAAGCGCACCGACTACATGCGCGGTTTTCTAGAACAGTTGGGCGCAGAAGTTTAACGGATTACAAAAGAGACACGCGATAAGGGAGAGAGAAGGATATGGAAATCAACCGCTTTAAAGCATCCGACGCCGAAGAGATCGTCACTTGGTTTACATCCCTAGAAGACTACGTTCTGTGGGGAGGGCGAACCTTTGGTTGGCCATTAGAAGCCGCCTCTATCATCGAACGCTCTCAAGAGCCACATGTCGAGTTATATACCTTCTCTGCACCTAAGTCATACTCTGAACCGAACGCCGATTCAAACACCAACTCAAACGCCAGGGACTTACTTGGCTTTATGGAATTTCAACGCATGTCAGACAATGAACTTCGCTTTTGCCGAGTTGCGATTCACCCAAACCAACGAGGCAAAGGGTTAGGACAATCGATGCTTGAAACGGCCTTAGAGGCGGCGAAAGAAATACCGAATGTCACCACCATCACCTTGGCCGTATTCAAACAAAACCACGGCGCAAAACGCTGCTACGACAAAGCGGGCTTTGAGGTTGTCGACAAAGAGCCGAGCGTGAAAGAGTTCAATGGTAAAATATGGCCCTTGTATCAGATGGAATTGAAACTCTCTTAGTTGGCTTTCATTTGATTTGAAGACAATGGCTTAAGCTCCTTTTCATATAGAAATTAGTCCCCATATCATAAAGAATCGCTTTAGTTTGGAACCTCCAATGACCCAAGAAAAATTCGACACTATTTATCAACGTGCGGCTCACCGTAAAGGTGGAGCGGCCGAGCTCGAAAAGATTGTTCGTGCACCTCTTTCCCAAGCCGAGCTATCACAGATCACCGACGACCGTTGGCTCGCTGCCTTTACCGAAAAGGTATTCCAATGTGGTATTTCATGGAATGTGGTGAGAAAGAAATGGCCGCAATTTGAAGAAGTGTTCTTTGAATTCAATATCGAAAAAATGCTAATGCTGCCGAATGAGATGTGGGAACAGAAAGCGCAAGATCCGCGCATTATTCGTCACCTGACTAAGGTGATGACCATCCCTGCCAATGCCACCATGATTCACAACGCCAAGCGTGAGGCCGATTCGTTCTCACAAATGGTTGCCGACTGGCCATCAGAACGCATCACAGAACTTTGGGATTATCTGAAGAAACACGGCAAGCGACTGGGCGGAAATACTGGTGCCTACACTCTGCGCCAAATGGGTAAAGACACCTTCATCTTGTCATCAGATGTTGAAGCACACCTACGCAGTACCGATGTGGTCGATAGCGGTCGTAACACCAAGCGAGCACAAGTCGCGGCGAGTAAGGCTTTCAACGAATGGCAGCAGCAATCAGGTCGTAGCCTGAGCGAAATCAGCCAGATCGTAGCGTACAGCTGTGGTGATAATCGCGTCTAGTTTTAGGGCGAATGACTTAAAGCTCTAGATTGCACACAGTTCCCTGCAAACTAAATGTTATAAGTCATTAACAAATAAGCGTGCATCGCACTTTCATCCAGTGGCATTGTATAGATAAATGTATACAATATAGAGTAATACTCATGAATTATTCTCGACCAAGCCAACTCGACTAAACAAGGGTCCTTATCTCTATGACAGTTCTCAAAAACTCTGTCTCCAAAGGTGTAAAAACGAAAGTAACAGGCCAGACTCAAGACGATGTTGTTTACTGCCATATCTTCGACGCGATACTAGAACAAAGGCTGCCACCAGCCACCAAATTAAGCGAAGAAGCACTCGCAGAAATCTTTGGCGTTAGCCGTACTATTATCCGCCGTGCCTTGCTGCGCCTTTCCTTAGAACAAGTTGTGGTGATCCGTCCTAACCGAGGTGCTGTGATTGCAGCCCCAACAGTAGACGAAGCCAAGCAGATATTTAAAGCACGTGAAGTGATGGAAATTGCTATCACTGAGCTAGCAGTTAAGAATGCAACCAAAGCCCAAATCGACGAGTGTAGAAAACTGGTCGCGAAAGAGAACTGCGCCTTTGACCAAGGTGACTATGGTTCTGGCTTACGTTTATCTGGTGAGTTCCACATCAAACTGGCTGAAATGGCTGAGAACGCGCCACTGCTGGCTTTCCAACGCAGCTTGGTATCGCAAACCTCTCTACTTATTGCCCAATACGAAACCGGTAGCCACTCGAACTGCTCTTTGGATGAGCATGAAGGATTGCTGGATGCGATAGAGTCCGGCGATGAAGAGCAAGCCGTTGACCTAATGCGAGAGCATTTAAGCCACATTCGCTCCAAGCTCAACCTAGACAGCAACACAGCTTCGAGCGATCTGCATGTGGTGTTCTCTGATCTGCTCAAGAGCAAGTCATAATCCTGCTAACTAAATAGCCAAATCTTTTGTTAACAACTTTTTGTTAACAAAACAGAAGAGAAGTAAGCCTCAGCGTTTACTTCTCTTTTTTATGCGTAAAGCCCTCCTCCATCGTTAGAAAATCACCACAACTTCCCCTGTTCGCCTTGTTATTACTTGCCTGAATGAGGCTATAGAACTGAATAACACCGATGCGCTCGCCTCCTTAAACTCCTACAATTTTTGTATACATAGATAAAAACACATTCACACCATTAAAGTTACCAAAAGACCGTCAACTCTTTATAAAACAAATAAATAGACAATGAAATAAATTGTACACAATTCAACGCGACAACTCATTGTTGCATTTTTGTAAATAAATAGTTGACCACAGGGTCAGGATGGATAATTATTGACCTAGAAGTCAAAAAGAATACACATGGAAATATGTCGATATACAAGGAGGTCTCTTGATTACTTTTTTGCTCAATCAGGAAATAAGACGTGAAGACAATCTGTCACCTAACATGACAGTGCTCAACTACCTTCGTACCAAAATAAATAAGACGGGTACCAAAGAAGGTTGTGGGTCGGGTGACTGTGGCGCATGTACGGTAGTTCTGGGTGAGGTGGTTGATGGACAACTGCAATACCGCTCGGTGAACTCTTGCCTAACGTTCGTTTCAGCGTTGCATGGCAAACAACTGATCACGGTAGAAGATCTGCAAAATCGAGATCGCTCATTGCACCCAGTGCAGAAGGCGGTGGTTGATTTTCACGGTTCACAGTGTGGTTATTGCACGCCGGGCTTCATCATGTCGATGTTTGCACTAGGCAAAAACAAACCCGATGCGAGCAAAGAAGACGTCATGGAATCACTGGCGGGTAACCTATGTCGCTGTACGGGCTACCGACCAATTGTTGATGCTGCGATGTCGCTTTCAACAGACCAACCTTTGATCGACCAATTCGCTGAACTTGAACGCAACACCATCAAGAAGCTAGAAAGTATTCAAGACACGGAGGCCAACTTACGCCTTGGTCACCTCACCGCTTTTTCCCCGAAAAGTACCGATGAGCTGGCCAAGCTTTTTCAAGCCCACCCGAACGCTAAGCTGGTTGCTGGCGGTACGGATTTAGCTCTGGAAGTGACGCAATTCCATCGTGAGATTGAAACACTAATCAGCGTAAACCTTGTTGAAGACATGAAGGTATGTGAAGAGACCGACACCAATTTAATCATTGGCGCTAACCTGCCTATCAGTGATTCTTACTCACTACTGAAAAAACACTACCCAGATTTTGGTGAACTGCTGCATCGCTTTGCTTCACTGCAAGTACGTAACCAAGGCACCATCGGCGGTAACGTTGCGAATGCCTCGCCTATCGGTGATACCCCTCCTCTGCTGATTGCCCTAAACGCGAAGATCAAACTTCGTTGTGGTGATGAGTCTCGCACCATGCCGATTGAAGATTACTTCATCAGCTACAAAGTGACGGCGCAAAAAGAGAGTGAATTCATTGAACAGATCATCATTCCTAAACCAACTAACGATAGCTTCCGAGCTTACAAACTGTCTAAACGTTTAGACGATGACATCTCTGCAGTGTGTGGTGCGTTTGATATTCAAATTGAAGACGGCAAGGTGTCTTACGCTCGTATCGCCTTTGGCGGTATGGCTGCAACACCTAAGCGCGCGGCGCGATGTGAAAATACGTTATTAGGCAAACCGTGGACAGACGCTAATATTAAGTTAGCAATGCAGGAACTGTATAACGACTTTGAGCCGCTCTCTGATTTCCGTGCAAGCCAAGAATACCGTTCATTGTCGGCGGCCAACATGCTACGTCGTTACTTCATTGAACAACAGAACAAAAACAACCAAATCGAAACAAGGGTAACGTCTTATGTCTAATTCAAACAAGCATGCGATGACCCACGAAGAGATGGTTACCATTGCAAAACAAGACCTAAAAACTGGCGTCGGTAAAAGCGTTAAACACGACAGTGCAGCCAAGCAAGTCACGGGCGAAGCGGTGTACATTGATGACCGCCTAGAGTTCCCAAATCAGCTGCATGTCTACGCACGCCTGAGCACTCAAGCACACGCCAACATCACCAAAATAGATTTATCACCGTGTTACGAATTTGAAGGCGTGGCAATTGCCATTCAAGCGAAAGACGTACCGGGTGAACTGGATATTGGTGCAATTCTTCCTGGTGACCCACTGCTTGCCGATGGCAAAGTAGAATATTACGGCCAACCTGTGATTGCCGTGGCTGCTAACGATTTAGAAACCGCGCGCAAAGCTGCACACGCTGCAATCATTGAATATGAAGAACTGCCTGCGATTCTTGACGTAAAAGAAGCGCTAGAGAAAGAACACTTCGTCACAGAGAGCCACACTCAACAACGTGGTGACTCGAAAGCCGCACTGGCAAAAGCGAAACACGTGATCTCTGGTGACCTAGAGATCGGCGGCCAAGAGCACTTCTACCTAGAAACTCAAATCAGTAGCGTGATGCCAACCGAAGACGGCGGCATGATCGTCTACACCTCGACCCAAAACCCGACCGAAGTTCAAAAACTGGTTGCGGAAGTGATTGGCGTACCAATGCACAAAGTCGTGATTGATATGCGTCGTATGGGTGGTGGTTTCGGTGGTAAAGAGACTCAAGCGGCCTCTCCAGCATGCATGGCTGCGGTTATTGCCCACCTTACAGGCCGACCTACCAAAATGCGTCTGCTGCGCAGTGAAGACATGCAGCAAACCGGTAAACGCCACCCGTTCTACAATCAATATACAGTCGGTTTCGACGACAATGGTGTGATTCAAGGTGCCGATATTACCGTTGCAGGTAACTGTGGCTACTCACCAGACTTATCAAGTTCTATCGTCGACCGCGCGATGTTCCACTCAGACAACGCTTATTATCTAGGCGATGCAACTGTGGTTGGTCATCGATGCAAAACCAATACAGCATCGAACACCGCTTACCGTGGCTTTGGTGGTCCGCAAGGCATGATGACCATTGAACACATTATGGACGAGATTGCGCGTTACCTGAAAAAAGATCCTTTGGAAGTACGTAAGGCGAACTACTACGGCGAAGAAGGCCGTAACGTGACCCATTACTACCAAACCGTTGAAGACAACTTTTTACCTGAGATAACCGAACAGCTTGAGCGCAGCAGTGACTATCACGCACGTCGTAAAGACATCGCTGAGTTCAACAAGCAGAGCCCTATCTTAAAGAAAGGCCTTGCGATCACACCAGTGAAATTCGGCATCTCGTTTACTGCGACTTTCTTGAACCAAGCAGGTGCGCTCATCCATATCTACACCGATGGCAGTATTCATTTGAATCACGGTGGTACGGAAATGGGGCAAGGCTTGAACATCAAAGTGGCACAAATCGTTGCACAGGAGTTCCAAGTCGATGTCGAACGTATCCAGATCACCGCTACAAACACAGACAAAGTTCCGAACACATCACCAACCGCAGCCTCATCGGGCGCCGACCTCAACGGTAAGGCCGCGCAAAACGCAGCAATAACCATTAAGCAGCGCCTGATCGACTTCGCTTCTTCGCACTTCAAAGTGTGGCCTGAAGAAGTGGTGTTTAAGAACGGCATGGTGCAGATCCGCAACGAAATCATGACCTTCAACTCATTTGTTGAACTGGCTTGGTTTAACCAAATCTCGCTATCGAGCACTGGTTTCTACCGCACTCCGAAGATCTACTACGATCACGAGAAAGCACGCGGTCGCCCGTTCTACTACTACGCGTATGGCGCATCTTGTTCAGAGGTTATCGTCGATACTCTAACCGGTGAAAACAAGATTCTACGTGTTGATATTTTGCATGACGTGGGCGCTTCATTGAACCCAGCGATTGATATCGGCCAAGTCGAAGGTGGCTTTGTGCAAGGTGTCGGTTGGTTAACCACAGAAGAGTTGGTATGGAACCAACAAGGTCGCTTAATGACTAATGGCCCTGCGAGTTACAAAATCCCTGCGATTGCTGATATGCCGATTGATTTCAGAACGCACCTTTTGGAAAACCGCAGCAACCCAGAAGACACAGTCTTCAACTCGAAAGCCGTGGGTGAACCACCTTTCATGTTGGGTATGTCGGTATGGAGCGCACTGAAAGACGCCATAAGCTATGTCGCTGTCGATGGCGCGATTCCTAAGCTCAACACACCTGCAACGCCAGAACGTATTCTGATGGCGATACAGGAAGTAACTGAAACGGCTCCGACTTCGGTCGATGCTCAATCAGAAACGGCTTAAGACTCATGTAGATCGTTTAGGGCTCATATCGATCGTTTAGAGCGCGATAAATAGCTTAGGAAGCATAAAAAGGGATTTAGGAGGACATATGTTTAAGGATAATTGGATTCACGAACTGGCAAAACTGGAAGAGAACTACGAACCGTGTGTGATGGTGACGGTTCTTGAAGACAGAGGTTCCGTTCCACGTGATGCGGGTACCAAAATGCTTGTCACTCGTGACCGAATCATCGCTACGATTGGTGGTGGTCACCTTGAACATGTGGCCACTAAAATGGCTCGCGAGATGCTGATTGCCAGCGAAAAATCACTCAAGGTAGAACGCTTCAACCTAGGCGCTCGTTTAGGTCAATGTTGTGGCGGGATGGCAACATTAAGCTTTGAACCCATTGGTACTCAACAGAACCATCTCGTGCTGTTTGGTGCTGGCCATGTGGCCAAGGCGCTGCTGCACATTGTCGCGACCCTACCCTTCCGTGTGACCTGGATTGATGAACGTGAAGAAGTGTTCCCTGACACGCTTCCTCACGGTGTAAAAAAGCTAGTCACAGACGATCCGGTTGGCGAAGTGAAACACATGCCACCGAACAGCTACTACCTAGTAATGACCCACAACCACCAGCTTGATTTCGATTTAACGAAAGCCATTATCGACCGTGAAGACAGCCGTTACTTCGGCATGATCGGCTCGCTGACCAAGCGTAAGAAGTTTGACTTCCGCCTAGAGCAACGTGGCTACAACCAAGAGCAAATTGAAACAATGGTTTGCCCGATTGGCATTAGTGCCGTGAATGGCAAACATCCGGCCGAAATTGCGGTATCGGTTGCGGGTGAACTGATCGCACACTATCAAGGCCAAGCGCTTGAACAAAAGCGCCCAACCAAACAATATCAAAATCAGGATTTGACCGATCAACACAGTCAATCAAGCGATGTAGGCGAACCTCCTTTGGAAGAGAAGATCGCCTAATACAAGTCGCAAAGCTTCGGTAGCCATAACGTTACTGAAGTCATTAAAAGGAAGTAAACATGACAACGCAACGCAAAGCTTATCGCGCCAGTATTTTACACAGCGTAGCCGACCCAAAAGACGTCGGTATCGATGAGTCTTACGACTATTTTGAAGACGGTGTTTTAGTAGTTGAGAATGGCCACATCGTCGATTTGGGTCATGCCGATGACGTATTGGCGCGTCAACCTAAAACACTCGAAGTAAAAGAATACAAAGACAAACTGATCACCTCTGGTTTTATTGATACGCACATCCACTACCCTCAAACGGGGATGATCGCGTCTTACGGTGAGCAGCTTCTTGATTGGTTGGAGAATTACACCTTCCCAGAAGAAAAACGTTTCAAAAACCCAGTCTACGCACACAAAGTGGCAAAGCTATTTCTAGACGAACTGGCGAGCAACGGTACCACAACAGCTCTTGTATTCGGCACCGTACACAAAGAGTCAGTGAACGTGTTCTTTGAAGAAGCTGAGAAACGTAACCTACGTATGATCGCAGGTAAGGTTTTAATGGATCGCAATGCACCCGATTACCTCACCGACACTCCAGAATCTGGCTATGAAGATTCAAAAGAACTCATCGAGAAATGGCATAACCGAGGTCGCCTACACTACGCAGTAACACCACGTTTTGCACCAACCAGTACGCCAGAACAGTTGGCGACGGTTGGGAAATTACTCGAAGAGTATCCAGACGTATACATGCACACCCACCTTTCTGAAAACAAGAAAGAGATCGACTGGGTTCTAGAATTGTTCCCAGAACGCGACAGCTATTTAGATGTGTATGACCACTATGGTTTGCTGCATAAACGATCTGTATTCGCACACGGTATTCACCTATCAGACTGTGAATGCAAACGCCTAGCGGATACCGATTCTGCAATCGCCTTCTGCCCTACTTCCAACCTGTTTTTAGGCTCTGGCTTATTCAAGCTACCAAAAATGGAAGAGCACGGTATTCGTGTTGGAATGGGGACAGACGTTGGCGCTGGGACCAGCTTCTCGATTCTGCAAACCATGAGCGAAGCGTACAAAATCATGCAGCTTCAACAAGAGAAACTTCACCCTGCTAAATCGCTGTTCTTGGCAACGTTAGGTGGCGCACGTTCTCTGCATTTAGAAGATAAAATCGGTAACTTGGAAGTGGGAAAAGAAGCGGATTTCGTGGTACTGGATCTGCATGCGACACAACTGATGCGCTTTAGAATGGAACAAGCGACCAAGCTTGAAGAAAAACTGTTTGTACTGATGAGCTTGGGTGACGACAGAACCGTCAGCGAGACTTACATCTACGGTGAGAAAGCCTACGACGTCAACTTCAAAGATTACAAGAAACTTGTTAGCTAGCGCGCTAACAACGAACACATGCTAGATAACCTTTGTTGTTAAAGAACCCGTCCAGATTCGCCTAGCTTAAAAGACCAGTTGCTAATGCCACTGGTCTTTTTTTGTCCCTAATTCAAAGAAATACAAATTATTACTCGTGGTGTGCTCAACACCCATGACGCAGCCAAGTTATGTTGGTACGTTAGACGGTGGTAGACCAAATATTGTCCGTTTAAAACTATTATCCGCTCAAAACAACACACGCTTAGAAAGGAATTCTATGTTCGAACAGGTCGTTAGCATTCTGTTTCCCGTTTTTGCACTCGCCAGTGCTGGCTTTGCAGTTGGTCGTTGGCTTAAGCCCGATTTCAAGCCAATCAATCGCATTAACATGGATGTCTGTATTCCTGCTTTGGTGTTTGCATCACTGACCACCATGCCACTCGACACCGAACAACTGCCGCTGATTTCAGCCTCTTTGGTTGCGGTGTTAGTGCCCGCACTGCTGATGATTCCGATCTGTAAGCTCTTTAAGCTCAATTTCAAAGCTTGGGCTCCCCCACACATGTTTCGCAATAGCGGCAACCTTGCGATTCCCCTATTCACGTATACCTTTGGCGAAAGTGCATTAGCCCCAGCGGTATTACTGTTTGTGGTGTCAGCATGTGTTCATATCAGTGTAGGCTTAGCGTTATTAAGCGAAGGTAACCCGATCAAGCAGATCTTCAAGATGCCAATATTCTTGGCTGCTTTATTAGCAATGACATTGAATTTGTCCGGTATTACAGTGTGGAATCCTATCTACGAAGCCACATCGCTGCTTGGGCAAGCTGCTGTTCCCATCATGCTGCTGTCGCTGGGGTCACAAATGGTCAACTTGAGGCTGAGCGGTCTGAAAGTCGGCTTGTTATGTACAGCGCAATCTCTGTTCACTGGAGCGATCGCTTTTACGATCATCTACTTCTTCATTCCTCTACCCACTCTACACTTGCAGATGATGGTGCTGTTCACCATGCTGCCACCCGCAGTCATGAATTACCTGTTTGCAGAAAGGTTCAACGTAGAGCCACCCAAGGTCGCCTCTATGGTGTTGTTCGGCAACTTCTTAAGCGTGGTAACGCTGCCGATACTGCTATCTTTTGCCTTGTCGATATCAAGTTGAAATCCAGGATTTATCTTACGATCAAAGCAAAAAAGTGGGAGCACGCCTCTCTAAAAGTGGATGACAAAAATCGAACTCTACCGTTCAGTTTTCCATTCAAGGCCTTACTCCCCTGAACAAAGCAGCGAAAGTGTGCAACGAAAAAATATTCTTACTTTGACTTTATTCCCATCGAACTTCATCTTCCTGAGATAACAATATATATACGCATCACTCCACTGCTCTTAGTCTTTATAAGTCATATGAAAATTAAAAATTTAATACCTCTACTGCTATGTACCTTCTCTCACCAAGCATTGTCTGCTGCAAATTTCACTACCGATTTTGTAGAGCTTGGGATTCAAACAAAGCCAAATGGTATTAGTTTGGAAGGGGGGAGAGATATCAATGACAGCCTTGCGCTTCTGGGTGGGGTAAGCTCAAATGCCGATCTCGATGAAGACAACTATGACGTTTATATCGGGCCTCAAGTTTACGGGCCTATCAACCAAGCCATCGATCTCAATACTCAACTATTGCTTCACTACAACAAAGGATCTTACGCTCCAGGGAAAAGCAAAACCTTTATTGAATTCAACGCTGGGCTTCGAGCCTGGATTACCCAACGAGTAGAGGCAAATGTCATGGTAGGTGCAAATGGAGAGCATTCGATCTTTACGTTTGGCGCGAGATTCCATGCAACGGATAAAGCCGCATTCTCGATATCTTCTAAGAATAACGGGATTTATGGGCCTCAATTACAACTTGGTGTTAGATACAATTTTAGTTAACTGACTGTAAGTAAATGTTCTTAAAAGCAAAGTAGCCATTTGATGAGACATCTTGTATTCAACATACTTAGCGCAGCAAAAATTAACATCAGAAGGGCTAGGCGCCGATGAATTACTGAAACTGCGTTCAGAGTACATCGCGAATCAACAGCGAGCATCAGAAACAGTGACTCAAGACTTTGACGGTAAGAAGGTGCGTATACCTGGGTTCCTCGTTCCAATTGCTTTCTCAGCGCCCCTCGTCGCTACCGAATTCTTGTTAGTTCCTACTGCTGGAGCATGTATACATATGCCACCACCACCAGCCAACCAAATTGTCAGAGTCTCTTACCCTGAAGGCTACAAAGTAGAAACCGTTCAGTATCCAGTTTGGGTCGAAGGTGTGATTTCATCAAAACTGACCACAGACAATGTGTATCTTGTCGATGGCGATACCGATGTGACCATGGGGTACGATATGAATGCTTCGTTGGTTGTAAATTACCACTAACTAAAACGGCGTAAACCACGAAGTGCCAATGCGAGCTTTGGTTTGACCGACAACTCATAACCTATAACAAAAAGAGCCTCATCGAGGCTCTTTTTAACATCCAATCAATTCCAAACCACACTGTGGTTCTCCGCCAAATTAGACACAATCCAAACTAGCTTGATGGTTCGAAGACCAACGTATTGTCATGTCCGATGATCGTCAACTGTTCACCCGCATCGTCGTAAGCCACCGTAACGCTCTCTTCGAACGTATCAAAAATCAGATTCTCTTGAATCGCTTGAGTTCCACTACAGCCCATTCTTGTGCTGGCAATTGGTGTGAACGCCAAATAGCCTTGTTCAAATGTCGTCACTTGGGTAACGAAGTGGTTACAGCCCGTACGACCATAAATATTATCTCGTGCTATTTGTATTGATGCTTGGTGCGTCGGTTGCTCACCATTAACACGAATAAGATTCCAAGGCCCCATAACAGCCTGATGCATGGACGATAACTCACGAGATGTTTCTATTTCTTGCGCTTGAACGACTGTTCCTAACACTCCAGAAAATAACAACACACTAAGCGATAAAATTACTTTTTTCATTATTCTTTCCATTACTTATAATTACCAACGCGTGAATTTAATTGAGACTGCTTCACCCATTCCTAGCCCTAGTCCGCCAGCTTTAAGGTCAAAAATCTCGCCAGCTTCTCGGTCCCAAATTTTCACCTCATGGTAAAACAAGCCGCTGAAGTAGTGCCCCTTATTATCGAGTAATTCGATCTGTTCTCCCTTCTCAAGCTTATCGAAGAATCGCTCATCAATATAAGATGAACCAGAGAAAACAGGGATTGTTGTAATACCAGCGAAGCGCATCACTAGCTCACCATAATCACCAACAGCACAGGCAATCACAATACCTGCACCGCCACAGGTCGTGACACGATATTGCCAGCCAGAATCGGTAGTAAAAGCACGCTTGATCGTTCCTCGCCCTAATACACCATCTATTTGAATATGCACTTCTTCCGGCAATGTCGTGCCTTTAATTTCAAACATATGAGGTTGAGAGTTACGGAAGTAAGGTATCGACATACCTTGACTAACAAATCGCTTAGTTGGTGTGATAACTTTGATTCTTAACCTATCACCATCAGTGTAACCAATGAGATTAGACAGGGAGCTCGGGTCATTCATATCAAGCTGTTCAATATCAATCCAAGCACCTTTATTAATTGAATAAAAGGCTTTCATCTCTTCGCTGCCACTTTCTCCAGACATGTCCAAGCTATTCTTGATAAATAGCGTTGAACTTAGCACCGAGTTAGAAAACAGCAAGGTTAATAATAGAAATGTAAGTTTAATTTTCTCCAGCATATACTGACCTTAATATTTAATAAGTATTTTAGCTGGCAGAATATTATGTATAAAAAACAAACAAAACAACACATGATAAAATAATATATTAGAATCAAGTTGGGGCGCATACTTTTTTACGGTTTATAATAATATAACTATCATACTTTAGAACTAGAAATATAACATTTAACAAGTTCAGTAAGAAAAAAACCAATGAACACAAAAGTCTATAAATTAGGGGACGGTAATATTAGCCACATAATAATTTAAACTGAGTTACGTATGGTTATTTATCAAATAATAAAATGACTAACACGGAAAAGAAAACGAGAGGCTTCCTCGTCAAAGAAAGCTATACCCACTGAATCTAAACGGTAGTTTACCCAAGCTTGTCTAGTTTAAGCTCCGCTGTCACCTTAGTAAGGCGCAGGGCTATCGCAAAGCAAACTAAATAAGGGCTTACATACCAAAAGAGACTTTCTAGTGGCTGCTTCACCTGTGCCTCTCTGGTCTTAATATACTGGTTTTTCTGTTTTTCATACTGGTTCAGCATACCACTCACCCACACAGCATCACTTTCTACTAATGAAACACTAGGCGCAGGAACCGTAAAATCAGCCGCATTTGGCAATAGAGTGAAATCCACATCTTTAAACGTCATCGCGGTGTTCAAATACCACAAACACGCTTCATGGTGCTGCCCATAATTGTCTAATGATGGTTGTCCATTGCAGACATCACTTCTTAACTTATCCAAAGAAAACTGCTGTACCGACTCCAAAATCGCCACCGCTCTGGTTTGTTCTGTCTCGACCCAATCACCTGCGACTTTGGCACGAATTTCAGACACAGCACCGAGCATTCCAATACCCGCCAGTAGCGGCCACAAATAGTCCATCCGTTTCCATTTTCGTCGGCTCAAGTTGAACCCACACCAAAGAGGAAGGTGTAAAAGGAGCGTTAGCCCCAGTGATAGCAAAACGAAATTCAAAGAGCTAGAGAGCATGAGTTCGCTATCAAAGAAGTTCTTCATAATGAGTTACTTGCTGTTAAACAAGGAGTGATTTGATACTAAGAGTGATATTAGAAAAGAGTGTAAGAGGAAAGTAAAAACAGCACAGAGAATTGGAGTTAGTGCTGTTTATTTGAACATATCAGGCATTAGCAGCATATCTGAGGAATCAAGCTTTAGCTTTTAATTAAATGCTTTTCCATCGGGATACAGTCGAGGCTGATACCTCTAGGAGAATGATAAGTGGAAAGCTCATCACCAATAAAGCCACACGAACGATAAAACGCTGCTGCATTCAGAGTCGATTCTAGTTTCATTAGAGGCAAGTTGTGTTGATTCGCTAGCCCCTCTAAGAATTGCAACATCATTTTAGCTGCACCTTTACCGTAAAAATCAGGGTCTACGAAAATCGCATCAACCATACCCGTTTGGGTATTGATCTTACCGCTACCAATCACTTGGCCATCCACTTCGGAAACGTAAAAGGTTGCTCCCACGTCAGCAATAAATGCCTCTGACATCTCGCCCGGCGTCCATAGTGAAAGCTGTTCTTCCGAGTAATAAGCGGAACACTGGTCAAGGATGGCACGACTGCGAATATCAAAAATATCCTTGGCATCAGATCTAGCTGCTTTCCTTATATTAATCATAATTAACCTCCAAAAATTAATAGATAGTGTTTGCTAACTGATAAAAAACTAGTCGATAGCTAATGTAGGAGAACGTTGCGCTTTAGCTGACATAAAATAGAAGCCAACCGCACTAGCAAGGGAAATTAAAACCACACTTAGCCAAGTAAAGGTGTAACCATAATCATCAATAAAATAGCCAATGACAACAAAGCTCGGCATAACAAAAAGCATTCTTAATGTAATCAACACACCTTGAATACGCCCGCGATGGCTCGACGGTGAGTTGTTTGCTAGGTATACCCCTTCTTTTGTTAAAAGGAGAACCTCGCCTGCAGAAAGAAATAACCAAGCAAAGAAATGAACAGGAATGGTTGGATATAACATCACCAGCATGTAACCAAATGCAAACATCAAACCAGCATAAGCAAGGCTAACTGTCTCTAGTTTCTTTGAGGTTAACCTCATTAAAATGGGTGTGATCAGCACCACTAAAACACAAGCGTAAGTCATTAGTTGCCCAAAAATGACAGGACCTTGCTCTCCGAACACGTGGCTCAAGTACAGTGGGCTCGCCATTGTCATTTGATTCAATGAGTACCACAGCAATCCGCATAGAAAAGTGAATAGTAAAAGCCTTGGCCTTGCTCGTAGAACGGACCAAACAGAGCCTGAGACCGGCTGTTCGAGCTCGCTATCGTTGGCCGATTCTATTCCAGTTTGCACTCTCACAAACGTAGCAACAATAACAACACAGCAAAGAGCAGCCACCCCGTTACCAAAGAATATCCACTCAGTATGATTCCAAAACAGGTAACCAGCCATGATAGGACCAAGGGCTGAACCAAAATTGTACGCTAAATAACTGAGCGAAATAACTGCATCACGATTTTTAGGTGTGGAAAGATCAGCAACTAAAGCATTGCTCGCGGGCAGAGCTAAACCACCAAAGAAATAGGCTGACAACAACAGCGTAGGCACGATGACAGGATCATCAGCGAAAAAACCACAAACAATCAACAAGACTGCAGAGGTAAACTCGCCAAAAACCATGATTCGTTTATGTCCCAATCTATCCGATAGCCTCCCACCTAAAAAGCTCCCGAAGAGGTATCCTCCCGTGCCCGCCATTGCTAAGGTGCCAGCTACCGTTGCAGAGTATCCCAACTTGTCAGTAAAAAGTAAGACAAGGAATGGCAGAATGAAGTTACCCATCCCTAAAATCATTCTAGCCACAGCTAAATAATAAATATTGTTTGGTAAGTTCCTGTACATTGCAGTGGCAGAGAATAGCTGATTGATCATAATATCCTTAAAGTAACATCAAGTTTTTGGTAACTGTGTTTTATTCGATGGTGCTGAAATCGAGGTTTCTAGGCACGGCAACACTCACCACCTGAGTGCCTGCAATTAAGTCATGCAAACAGCGTCTGTCTTTACGTAAAGCAAACAGGTAATCAAGAGTCGATATATACTGACCAACAACAGGAATATAGACAAAGATACTCATCGGTAAGATTCGTTTGATCACTATGTTGAATAAACCTAGTTGTTTGCCATCCATATCAACAATTGCAATTTCCATTACATTTTTACCGATCGTTTGTCCCTTATTTTGCAGTAAGTAGCCGTGACACAAGAGAAACATCACCCAGCCATAAACAAACACCATGATTTGTTCGTGTAGATCTATCGTTCCGTTAGAAGCAGCTCGATCGAACAAGTCGGTATACAAAACAACTGGAATCATAGCAGCCGCGTAAATGAGGCCATCAATAAAAAGCGCCCAAAAGCGAGACCATCGAGATGCGAGAACTACTGTGGGTGTATTTTCTATGACTTCAGACATGCCCTTTCCTAAGGTAGTGTTGATTATTGATGTAGAGAGTGCGATTTCAGATAACTAAAGCTTCATTTATTGATAAAAAACGTAGAAATAGGTATGAAAAACACTTTGTTTTCAATAAATAAAGCCGCTTTATAAAATCAAATGAAACATATCATGCACAAATGTCACAATAGGTATTCAATGCAGTTTATGTGAGTTTCATTGCATAAAATAAAGATAGAGATGTAATGATAAATTGGAAGGACGCTTACGAAGGTAAAACTTGGAAGTAAGAGGTGGAGACTTAACACGCTGTATAAATGCATTTTTCACTAAGTAGTGATACCAAAAATGAAGACTATCGCGTCTACTCTCGCCCCAACACAGACTCAATAAAAGCTGACTTCTTTTTACGATATTTGTCTTGTGGCCAACCTTCACAAGACATTTTGAGTGTATTGTATTTTTCGACTAAATCGGCGCTTGCCCTCAGCCTGTCGCGAAACGTTAGAAAGCACTCAAACTCAGAACCATTGGCGACCAGTTGCAATGCCACATCATCAGAGGATATGGATTCCAGCATGCACAGTTCTGTTGTTCTTAGCGTATCGAGCTTCTCTTTGAAGCCGAGTGCTGTGAGTCGCTCTGCGGCATCCTCAAGCTCGTTGAGCTCAACACCCACGAAGATATCTAAATCGCCCTTAGATAAAGCTAACGGAATGGATGATGCACCTACATGCTCTACTCTCGCGGTAGGGAGTAGCTTCTTGATATCACGCTCGTATCGTTCAAACATCTCACGGCAAGCAGCTTGGTATTGTTCTGCTGGGTAAAATTGCATGCATCCTCACTATTCAATTAGCACTAGTACATTAAAGGCTGTTAAACACACCAATTGCCAAAAGAAACAACAATAGAATGATAGCCCCGATATTGGACACTCGATCCCGCTCTTTTTCGTCAGGCGTAAACGAAGGAAAACGCCCTAAAGTGAACACCTTAGATACAACCCATCCCACGCCGAAGCATATGATGTCCATAATGAAGAACTGGAAAAGCATGCGAAAGAACGCACCAACGAACCTAAAGAATGTGAGTACTATATCTTCCATTTTCTTTCCTAACGAACGTCAATTTTGAATAAAAATGCCATGGGTATAGGTTCAGATCAAGTCGCTTATACGGAACTATCTACGAAATAGCGATTGAAAGAAGGCTTCATTCGACCTTCGATTGAGAAAGAGCGGTAAAAAGTTCAATCGGATATGAAGCCTAAAGTATTGTACCCACTTAAATTGACTCGCAATTTGAAAGTAAGAAATTGATTTAAAATATAAGTTCAATATAACAACAAGATAAGCTCAATAATAAATGGCACTCCCTTTGCAAACCATATTGTGATGACCGAAACACTCTGAGAAAAACAACGAGCAAAAAGGGGAAAAGTCACATGGAGAATAGAATTCCATCTCTCGATGGGTTGCGTGCTGCATCTATATTGCTAGTCTGTTTAGGGCACTTGTGCGGTACAGTTAACTTTCCCCAAATATTTATGCCACTCAATAGCTTGGGTAACTTCGGCGTAAAAGTATTTTTTGTTATATCAGGGTTCCTAATTACAACGCTATTGCTTAGTGAACTTAAGCTAACCAATAAGATAAATCTTCCCCAATTCTTCATCCGGCGCATGTTCCGTTTATTCCCTGCTTTTTATTTCTACATTCTTTGTATCGCAATCGCAGAATACGTTGGCATCATCTCTTTGCTACCGGGCGACCTATTCCACGCTGTCACCTACACAATGAATTATCACCACGAGCGCGAATGGTGGCTCAATCACACCTGGTCACTTGCGGTCGAAGAGCAATTCTACCTACTGTGGCCACTTTTACTCACGACACTGGGACGACAACACGCTAAGTCATTGCTCCTATTAGCGGTTTTATTTATCCCCTGTATTCGCTATTGGATGTGGTTTGAAGCCGGTAGTTCCCCCTCAGCGATGACCCGAGAGTTTCAGGCAATTGCAGATGCACTAGCCATGGGCTGTATTATTGCCTACATGAAAGAGGCTGGGTTCACACTCCCCAGTTGTTTTAGTTCTAGGTGGTTCATAGTCGTGCCTGTGGCGATGATTTTAGTTCCCAGCGCACTCTATAAATTGAGCCCAGCTTGGTTCTACGTACTTGGCCAAACATTAATCAACGTTTGTGCTGCACTTATGATTCTTCGCTATAGCCAGTTTAATCACGGCCTGAGCTTCACTATCCTAAATAGTAAACTTGCTGTGTGGCTAGGTGTATTAAGTTACTCGCTGTATCTGTGGCAAGAACCTTTCTTAAATTCTTGGACTCGTGAGTGGTATGCCACTTGGCCTATCAACATTGTTCTCGTATTCATATGCGCGCTCATTTCATACTTCTTGATTGAACGACCTGGACTTAAATTAAGGAAGAAACTCGCAGCAAGACGTAAGAAGGTGGAGACGGTAAACGGACGTAAATCCAAGGTGTAAGATCTAATCCCCTTCGCAACAACTATAGCTTCTCGAAGCGCCTGTCAGATATCCAAAATCAAAAAGCCCCGGTTATAGGAACCGGGGAAACAGGGTGGGATGAGTTTGGCGCGTGCCCGTAAGACCAAACTCTCCCCAAGCCTCACCTAAGACTCATGCTCTTAGGTAAAGGATTCTGAGTACTGTTATTGAAAAGTACGGTTATTGAATCGTAGCACCTTGTTCTACCCAAGTGCCGATGAGTGCTCGCTCTTCGTCGGTCATTTGAGTCATGTTACCAAGAGGCATCACCTGAGTTGTTACGGTTTGAGCAACGATCCTAGGTACATTAGCTTTGATCTCTTCTGGCGTATCAAGCATGACACCTGCTGGCGCGGCAGCAAAAGCGGCATGGCTAGGCGTTGCAGAGTGACACACTGAACAGCGCTCTTGAATGACCTTGTTGATGGTTTCAAAGCTGACACCTGCACTCGCAGGTTGCGTTGCGTGTGCTGGAGCTTGTTGAGCATCAGTCGTTGCAGAAGGCGTACTATTCACAGCAAGTTCTTCTGGAGACGATTCGGTCGTGCTAACTTGCACTTCTTGTACCACTGGTGCTTGCACTACCGGGGTCATCTGTTTTTTCGCGTAAGGTGAGGTAACAAACGCGAGAGTAATCATACCCAATGCCGCTACTGGCACTGTCCATGCGAACTTCTGACTGCCATGACGGGTATTGAAGTAGTGACGTACCAATATACTGAAGATTGCCAGGCCAGCAAGGATCAACCAGTTGTATTCCGAGCCGTAAGTGCTTGGGAAGTGGTTACTGATCATGATGAACAGCACTGGCAGTGTCATGTAGTTATTGTGACGAGAGCGCAGTAGACCTTTCGCAGGTAGTGCCGGATCCGGTTCGCGTTTCTCTTCAATCGCTTTCACCAAGTTACGCTGCGCAGGCATGATAACGCGGAATACGTTACCCACCATGATGGTACCGATAATGGCACCCACGTGGATATAAGCACCACGGCCACTGAACACTTGGGTTAGGCCATAGGTCGCAGCAACGAGCAGCACAAACAGCACAACGCCAAGCAACACCGGGGTTTTTCCTAATGGCGAGTCACACAGTAAGTCGTAGATAAACCAACCAGCAACGAATGAACCAATACCAATCGCGATTGCCGTTGTTGAATCAAGGCCAGAGCCCGGTGCAATCAGGTAGATTTCTGCGTTGAGGTAATAAACGACACCCAGTAGACACACGCCTGTGATCCATGTGAAGTAAGCTTCCCACTTGAACCAGTGTAGGTGCTCTGGCATTTCTGGTGGCGCAAGTTTGTACTTCTCTAGGTGATAAATACCACCGCCGTGAATCGCCCATAAGTCGCCTGAAAGGCCAGTTTTAGGGTTAACTCGGTTAAGGTTGTTCTCTAACCAAACAAAGTAAAATGATGCGCCTATCCACGCAACACCAACAATCATGTGAATCCAGCGAATCGCTAAATTCAACCACTCTGTAATATGCGGATCCATAATAAACTCCTGTATCACAACGCTTTAGCTAAGCGTTGCTCTTCCTTGTTGTCTTCCGTTGGCATATCTTCCAAATGCAATGCCACCAGGTCGTTCTCAAAATAAACTTCATCACAGTTATGTCCTTCTCCACCTCTATCGACGATCAAGAACTGGTCTTGATCCGTGAGTGCAAGAACCGGGTGATGCCACACCCCTTTGTGATAGTTCACTCCTTGACGGCCGTTGCTTAAGAAAGCTCGGCAATTGGCTAACGATGGGTTACCACCTTTTGGGGCAACAACAATTAAATAGGGTTGACCAAGTAATGGAATGAATGCCTGAGAGCCAAGTGGATGACGCTCTAGCATTTTGATGGTCAGTGGGTAGCTCAACGGCGTAGCTTGGAAGATGCTGATGATCGCTTCTCCGCCTTGGTCTTGCACGTCCGTTGTCGCTAGCTTGTGGTAGCGACGTGTTGAGCCACTGTTGATCATGAAGAAATCACTATTATCAGACTCGATAACATCACCAAACTCAGTAAAAGCTTGCTTAGTTAACGGTTCGATAGTTAAACGACGTATTCCATTACTCATACTGATTTCCTTACCTATTTCGCTTTCGTACCAAATAGACGCAAACGGCTAATACCACCATCTGGGAATATGTTTGCACGTACGTGGGTAATCGCACCAAGGTCGTTTACCTCAGAAATGAATTCGTGAATCTCGTGCGCTTGCAGCTTTTGAGCAGGCAGTAGTTCACGCCAGAATAAGCTTTGTGTTTCCACTTGATCGTCGGTACCACCTTTCACGTAAGCCGCTTGAATTGAGCAGCTGTCTGGGTAGTTACCTTTAAAGTGCGCCGTATCCACAACGATACGTTCGATATTACCTGGGTGACCTAATGCCACGATTACCCAATCATTACCCGGCGTACGACGACGCGCTGTTTCCCAGCCATCACCCATGTTTTCACCGCGGCCTGGGCCTAAGATGTTGGCTTTATTACCGTAGTGCTCATCACTACATGCCAGTGCACGGCCACCGTGCTCAACGGCTGCTAGATCCACCTGTTGATGAGAGTCTATTGCGTCCCAGTCAACGCTTGGTCGGCCGTAAACACGAAGGCGTGCAACACCACCGTCTGGATAGATGTTCAAACGTAGGTGCGTAAATACTTGGTCGCTTTCGATGTCTTCAAAATGATGATGATCACCCTGTAGTGCCATTGAAGGCAGAATTTCTTGCCACTCTGTTGAGTCTGTTGGCTCACCCTGTGGTGAATAGCATGCGTCGATTGATGCCGAAGGTGGGAAGTTACCTGTGAAGAATGAGGTATCAATATCAACGCCAGCAATGGTGCCAGCTAGACCAAGGCGAACGACACAGTAGTCGTAACCTTCGCCGCGTTTACGTCTGCTTTCCCAGCCGTCCATCCACTTGCCGTTATCGTCGTATAAGTCGTCTTTCCACTCTGGTGCTGCGTGGCTGAGTAGACGGCTTTTATCGGCGAAAAAATCGTCTGTTGCGAAGATAGCTTCTGCGCCGAGTTTTTCGTCTGCAAGGTTTATGTACTGTTCAAATTTATGGGTCATGTCCGTGTAATCCTATGAAATTAATCAAGTAATAATAAAATGAGAACTTAGTGGCTTATGTTTTTACAAATCGAACCTTTAGGCACTAAGACTGGGCTGAGATAGCTGTTAACTCCGTTAACTTACATATCCCAGAGACGAAACATCGCGATCTTATTGATCTCTTGAATCGCCGTAGCAAACTCAGTTTCACTATCATTTCCTAATCGCATCTCGAACGACTCAAGAATTTGGTAACGATTGGCTCCCTTCACCGCCATGATAAAAGGGAAATTGAAGCGACTTTTGTAGCTGTTGTTATAAGAAGTGAATTTTTCAAATTCTTCGGCGCTGCATTGGTCAATGCCCGCCCCCGCTTGTTCTTTGGTCGACGACTCGGTGAGTTCGCCGTTTACTGCTGCTCTGCCCGCTAAATCTGGGTGAGCGTTGATCAAAGCCAACTGTTTGCCTTGGTCGGCATTCAACAAGGTCGATGCCATTTTTAGATGAAGATTCTCAATGTGGTCGTCTTCGGCATTCAAACCTTGGTCATATACCGCCTCAGCAACCCATGGGCTGTGCTCGTAAACATCAGCAAAGTGCGCGACAAAAGTGTCACGGTCCATGGTTGTTGGTTGGCAAGATCGAAATTCAGTCACGTTAAGCCTCCTTGCTGTTCGTTCTAATTTTGTTGTCCGTTGTATGGATGATGTTTGTGCCAGTGGTTGGCAATATCGATTCGACGACATAGCCACACGCTGTCATGCTGTTTTACGTAATCTAAGAAGCGTCTCAATGCAGCAATACGACCGGGACGACCAATAAGACGACAATGCAGTCCTACCGACATCATTTTCGGTGCGGTTTTGCCTTCCATATAAAGGGTGTCAAAAGTGTCTTTTAAATACTGGAAGAACTGCTCACCCGAGTTGAAGCCTTGCGCCGTTGAAAAACGCATATCGTTCACATCAAGTGTGTAAGGGATCACCAGTTGTGGATGACCGGTTTCGGTGTGCCAATAAGGCAGGTCATCGTCGTAGGCATCTGAGTCGTAAAGGAAGCCACCTTCTTCTGCGACTAAACGACGAGTATTCGGCCCTGTACGACCGGTATACCAACCTTGCGGGCGTTGACCCGTTACCTGTTGGATGATCTCAATCGCTTTGGTCATGTGGTCGCGCTCTTCTGACTCATCAATGTATTGATAGTCTATCCAACGATAACCGTGGCTACAGATTTCGTGACCTGCTTCTACCATGGCTTCAGCTACGTCTGGGTGACGCTCAATTGCCATAGCGACCGCAAATACAGTCAGTGGAATTTCATATTCATCGAACAAGCGAAGAACACGCCACACACCCGCTCGGCTACCATACTCATAGATGGACTCCATGCTGATGTGACGCTCGCCTTTGATCGGCTGTGCTGACGGGATCTCTGAAAGAAAGGCTTCAGACTCGTCGTCTCCATGTAACAAACAACGCTCACCGCCCTCTTCATAGTTCAATACAAAAGAAACCGCGACGCGCGCATTACCTGGCCATTGAGGGTTGGGAGGATTAGCTCCGTAACCGATCAAATTTCTTGAATAATCCTTATTCATCCAAGTACTCCTAACATAAGTGGTTGGTTTAGCCGCTCTTCAACTGACCCATCGAAATGATTCAGCTATTGGTTATTTCAAAACCGAGCAACCTTACCCCTGTACATTTATTGTATACAATTATTTATCTCAATGTAAAGATTTTGTTATTCAAGTTAAATTTGAACTATTTACCGACTTTAAAACAACAACTTAACAAAACTCAACCTCACCAAAAAACGATAATAAAGATCTATAAAGTCAGAAAAAAAGATACAATGGTTAACATTTTTCCAACAATTCGCTTTACTAATTGTGTACAGTTCGTACATAGTTAGTGATAACAAAGTGACCAGCTGAACTCTTTTGCAAGGTCGAAATGGATACATAAACCACGGAACAGAGGAGCGCCAAAAGCGCTATTAAAGGACTATGGGAAGATTAACAACACACGTATTAGACACCACACACGGCTTGCCTGGCGCAGAGATCAAGGTAGAGCTTTATAAGGTAAACGAAGACTCAACAGAAAAGCTGGCGACCGTGCTCACCAATTCCGATGGCCGTACCGATGCGCCGATTCTGGCAGGAAATGATTTCCGCCCGGGGAAATATCAATTGGTGTTCTATGTAGCCGATTACTACAAAAGCAAAGGTGTCGAATTAGATGGCGTGCCTTTCCTAGACGATGTGGTTATTCGTTTCGGCTTGGATGATCCCGATGCGCACTACCACGTTCCGCTTTTAGTCTCGCCATACAGTTTCTCGACTTATCGGGGCAGTTAGTCCCGATGCTTAGAATCCCGATCTAGGCTCAATCAACCAGTAATAAACAGATTCATGCGTGCATCTAAAAAGATGCATGCTCATTAAGCACGCTCACATAAAAATACTAACAACGTTAACAGTTAGAAAATGAGTCGCGAGAAACTCGTCAATAGAGACTTAGCGCTAGGAAAAACCTTAAAACTTCATATTGAAATTTCGCTGTATTCAATAAATGGATCACAACATAAAAGGACTTGCAGACATGAGTGAGAGTAAAACAGAAATACTCAACCAAGATGCGAATAACGGAATTTTAGAGAAATTCTTTAAAATTAAGGCCCACGGAAGCAGTGTGAAAAATGAGTTAGTCGGCGGTGTCACTACCTTCGCGACGATGGCTTACATTATCTTCGTTAACCCCCAAATCATGGCCGCTTCAGGTATGGATGCTGGCGCAGTATTCGTTGCAACCTGTATCGGTGCCGCTATCGGTTGTTTGTTAATGGGCTTATTTGCGAACTGGCCTGTTGGCCTAGCACCGGGCATGGGTCTGAATGCGTTCTTCTCCTTTACGGTTGTGAGTGAGATGGGCTATAGCTGGGAAGTCGCACTGGGTGCGGTGTTTATCTCTGGTATCTTGTTTGTCGGGATGAGTTTCTACAAAGTCCGTCAATGGCTCATCGAGAGTATTCCTGAGAGCTTGCGCTATTCCATGACTGCGGGTGTTGGTTTGTTCTTAGGTCTAATTGGCTTGAAAACAGCAGGCATCGTCGTCGAAAACCCAGCAACTTTGGTTTCACTGGGTGACTTCACCAAACCAGAAGCTCTGCTTGCTGCGATTGCATTCTTGATCATTGCGGTTCTGAGTGAGCGTAAAGTGTTTGGTGCGGTACTTATCGGTATTTTAAGCGTCACGCTTATCGGTATGGGGCTAGGCCTAGTACAATACAATGGCTTCTTCGCTGCACCGCCGAGCTTAGCACCTACCTTTATGGCAATGGATATTGCAGGCGCTCTGAACGTATCCATGATCAGCGTTATCTTGGCCTTCCTTTTTGTAAACATGTTCGATACTGCCGGTACGCTAATGGGCGTAGCTGAGCGTGCAAACCTCACTAACCCAGAAACTGGCAAGATTGAAGGCCTGAGCAAAGCGCTCAAAGCCGATAGTATCTCAAGTGTTGCAGGTGCGTGTGTGGGTTGTCCGCCAGTAACCAGTTACGTAGAAAGTGCTGCTGGTGTTGCTGCAGGTGCTCGTACAGGTCTTTCAGCAATCGTAGTTGGCGCTTTGTTCTTAGCGGCGATTTTCCTATCACCGCTTGCAGGCATGATCCCCGCTTACGCAACGTCTGGCGCTCTTATCTATGTAGCATTCGTAATGATGAGCAGCATGCAGCACGTCGATTGGAAAGACTTTACCAATGGTGCTCCAGCTGCGATTACCGCACTGATGATGCCACTAACATTCTCTATCGCTAATGGTATCGCACTGGGTTTCATCACCTACACCGTGCTTAAGCTTGCGACAGGTAAAACGAAAGATGTCTCCATCTCGATGTACTTCCTAGCGGCTATCTTCATCGCCAAGCTAGTGTTCATCGGTTAATCCTATCTCTCCTGAATGGTTCGGCATGGAACGTTCAGAAACGTTGCTTGGCTCGCTCGCTAGCCAAGCAACGACAACATTTTTAAGAAAGCTAATTGCATTGATGACTCGAGAGCAGAGCTCCCAACGACTCGGTGCACCTTTTTTATGACCCTACGCAGTTTGTAGAAGTCATTATTTGACCGCCAACCGCCTGTAAACGGAAACGCAGGCAGAGGAATATCAAATGAAACTTCTGTACACCCTTAATGAAAGACCGCCCCATGGGCTAACCCTTCTACTCGCTCTACAACACATGCTCGCCTCGATTGGTGGCATTGTCGCTGTCCCCCTTATTGTCGGCGCTTCCATCGGCCTACCCAACACCGAGATCGTCTCACTGATCAATGCTGCGCTCTTGGCGTCAGGTATTGTGACCGTCGCGCAGTGTCTTGGTTTTGGTCCAGTGGGTATTCGACTGCCCGTGGTAATGGGCTCAAGCTTTGCCTTTTTAGGTGTGGCCATTTCGATCGGTAACGAAGGTGGCGTCGCTGCCATTATGGGCTCAGCGCTTATTGGCTCGTTCGTAGTGATTGGTGCCAGCTTTTATATGGACAAGGTCCGTAAATTGTTCCCAACCGTGGTAAGTGGTGTAGTGGTTACCCTAATCGGCTTAACCATTTTACCGGTTGCCATGAACTGGGTTGGCGACTCCCCTGCCAACACGGAACAATTCGCCACGCTACCTAAACTGTTTCTCGCACTGGTCTCTTTGGGGATCGTGATTGGCGTATCGGTTTATTGTAAAGGCGCGGTTGCGGCCTCCGCTATCGTGATCGGTTTAGCCGGCGGTTACATTGTGGCTTTATCACTTGGCATGGTTGACCTTGAGCAGATCGGCTCTGCGGCTTGGATTGGCGGTCCTGAACCTTTTAAATATGGCTTTACCTTTTCAATCAGTGCCATCATCAGTATGAGTTTGGTGTACATCGTGGTTATCGCTGAAGCCACAGGGGACTTCATGGCGTTGGGCAACAACTGTCAAACACAAGTCAGCGGTAAAGACCTAAAACGTGGGCTACTGGGTGATGGTATCGGCAGTACCTTATCGTCGATTCTCACTGCAATGCCACTCGCTTCATTCAGCCAAAACGTTGGTATTGTCGGTATCACAGGGGTAGCAAGTCGCTACGTGGTTGCCGCAACCGGTGGTTTACTAATTTTAGGCGGTTTATTCCCAAAATTAGCCGCTATTGCCGTCACGATCCCTAAACCCGTTTTGGGTGGTGTGGGCTTTGTGATGTTCGGAATGATTGCTTACGCGGGTATCCGCATGTTGATCAAAGCCGCAGACACCAAGCGAAATGCCTTGGTAATCTGTGTAGGTTTGGCATCTGGTTTGGCCGTTACCTTCGAACCAAGATTGCTGCAACACTTGCCACACGATTTAGCGAACTTCCTGCACTCTGGCATTACGACTGGCACCATCATGACGGTTGTTCTTAACCTTGTATTGCCTAAATCTTCACGCGCAGAAGAACAAGAAGCGTTAGCCGAAAGCCAAGCGCAAGTTGAGCTAGAAATGAAAGAACAAGCTGAAGAAGAACTACACTCAAACGAGCAGCTAGAGATTCAACAAGCAACAACAGAAACTGACGTTCAAACGGCATCAGATAACCCTGAGCCAAAAACGAACTAACTGATTCTTGAACTAGCGTAAAACCGATTTCCGTAGAATCACGGGCGTAATGAGAACACTGAATGTTTCATCGCCCTTGATTCGAATTTATCTTTTAACAACAAATACCAAATAAAGACCCTCTTCCCTGAAAAGGCTGAGATGGCTAAGGACTACTATGAATGGAAACCATCTGGATTAAGAATCCTCTCGCAATCTACACTGGCTCACTTGCTGATGCAGAAGGCGGCATTGTCATTAAAGGTAATAAAATCATTGAACTGGTTGGCAAACACAAAGAGCCGACCTCCCCCGTAGATTACAGCGTCGACGCCTCTCGTCATGTTGTGACTCCTGGGCTTATCAATGCGCACCACCACTTCTATCAAACCCTAACGCGAGCCTACCCCGGCGCACTCAATAAAGAACTCTTCCATTGGCTACAAAGCCTCTACCCGGTTTGGGCGAACCTCGATTCTGAGATGATGAGCCTTGCTACTGAGCTGGCGCTTGTCGAGTTAATGATGTCGGGCTGTACTACAGCGTCGGACCATCATTACTTGCTGCCAAACGGGCTTGAACACGCCATTGATTTACAAGTCGAGGCGGCAGAGAAATTGGGCGTAAGGGCGATATTCACTCGCGGTTCCATGAGCCTTGGGGAAGATGAAGGTGGACTACCTCCACGACACACCATTCAAACCGAACAAACCATCATTGATGACAGCCAACGCTTGATTCGTGATTACCACCAGCGTGATGAAGGGGCGATGATTCAAATCGCACTCGCGCCTTGTTCGCCATTCTCGGTCACCACAGATCTGATGAAAGAGACCGCCAAGATCAGTGAGCGTGAGAACGTAATGATGCACACCCACCTGTGCGAAACCTTAGACGAAGAAGACTTCTGTATTGAGAAGTTTGGCCTGCGCCCTGTCGATTACCTAGAAGATGTCGGCTGGCTCAATGAACGCACTTGGCTTGCTCATGGTATTCACTTCAACCCAGAAGAGATTAAGCGTTTGGGTAAAGCAGGAATAGGTATCAGCCACTGCCCAACTTCCAACATGATGTTGGCTTCCGGTATTTGTAAGAATAATGACCTCGAGGCCGCGGGTGTAAAGGTCGGGCTGGGTGTGGACGGTTCTGCTTCAAACGACGGCTCCAATATGATTGCCGAAGTTCGCATGGCGATGTATCTACAACGTCTGCAATATGGCTCAGCAAACGTATCTCACTTCGACGCACTGCGCTGGGCAACATCAGGCTCTGCTGCGGCAATGGGCAGAACCGACATTGGTACGCTAGAGGTCGGCAAACAAGCCGACATCGCGATGTTCAAGCTTGATGACATTCGTTTCTCTGGCAGCCACGATCCACTTGCAGCACTACTACTCTGCGGCGCTCAACAAGCAGATAAAGTGATGGTTGCAGGTAAGTGGCGAGTTAACGATGGCGCTGTGATTGGGGTAGACATGGAGCAGCTAATGCACCGTCACCACACCGCTGCGATGAAACTCGGAAAACTGGCAATGAATAATAACTAACGCCAATGCTTGTCCATCAAACAGTGTGTACCTCACTATGATGGGCAAGCTTCCTTACTACTAATAAAAATTCAATTCTGACTGTTAAATACGCCATCCTATTGGTTGTTCTCCCCCTAAATATTCAACCAAAATCCACTCTATAATTAACATCTCTAATTTAATAATTACTAATTTAAATACAGCTAATTTAATTAAAGCTAAATATTAAACCTATTATTTATTTGGCACAGGTCAAATTTAAAACGCTCGTTCTAATTATATAAACATCAATTCAATCAACAGATTTAGTAATAATCACAACAATTATGATAATTACATTTCTATCACTTAACTCATTGGTGAATAGAATAAAAACCTCCGACGCCTTTCTAGATATAGCCTGAAGAAAGAATAGAAACTAATGATTTAAATATCACTAAATTCAATAGATCAACAATCAAACAATATGGATTCAAATATGTGATCTAAATAGAACTTTTCATTATAAATTTGCTATAGATTGACCAAATCTTATAAAAACAAAAAACATATTAATGGAGAGTATATTTAAAACCCACAAAATAATTACAAGAATAGCAATATAAACAATTCAATAAACCCGCATAAATATATAGGAATACCATTTCATGGTAGGGGATTTTATTGTCTCTAGAAAAGCTAATAACAAATCTAACAGGGATAAAACATGAAAAAAATCACACGAACGCTGGTATTATCTTCGATCTCGATTGGACTGCTTTCCTCTTTTGCTTTCACTTCTCAAGCAGCGCCAATTCAAGTCAATCAAGCGTCAGCCGAACAGAACATACCTCAAATCACCTACGATACGATCACCGGTGAAAATGGCGTTTTTATCGATCTAGAAACCGACAATTTCATCCTCAAACAGCAAGAGTGGTATCAGATTCAAGCGTATGTCGAGGGAGCACTGGCACTGCCCGTCACAGAAGCCAGCATGAAATCGGCTTTTAGCATTCCTAACGACATCCCTTTTTCTAACTTCCAAGCTTTAGTTCAGCAATATTCCAATATCCATGACACCGCTTTCTACTGGAAAAAGGACCTGTATCCAAGCATCGTGAACCTCTCATTGAGCCTAGCGAACTACGTACAAATCAAAGACTACATGCTCAACCCTTTGAGCGACGCCCTTAATGAGATGTTGGCAAAAGCATTTTCACCCTTACCGGAAGATATCGAGGCTGTTGAACGCAACCGAAAAATGGCGATTGCTTATCTGAAAAGCCTGCAAAACTTTTCATTGAGATACCAGCAAGAGGTGTCCGATGTGGGTGACAACTTGTTGGACTTTTCTGCGCAACTAGACACGCAAAAGCTACAACTTGAAGTGTTGGAAGGGACCCATAACGGGTATCTAACGGATGATGGCAGCGTACTTCAACAGCAAGTGAACGATATCAATGCCCGAATCGCACAACTCAACAAAGACTACACGCACTATGTCACGGTTGCCTCTACTGCCGTCACCTACGCGTGGTTCCCTTTAGTAGCCGTACCAATTATGGGTGTCTACGGAGATAAAGCAGAGAAAGCGCGTAAGCTTCGCAACGAACTGCAAAATGAAGTTAAAGATT
This sequence comes from Vibrio sp. T3Y01, assembly GCF_013114525.1. Classification (NCBI taxonomy): domain Bacteria; kingdom Pseudomonadati; phylum Pseudomonadota; class Gammaproteobacteria; order Vibrionales; family Vibrionaceae; genus Vibrio; species Vibrio sp. T3Y01. Next base: position 74,850 of record NZ_VTXJ01000015.1, read on the forward strand.
TAGAAGAACAATTGTCTTACACACAAAAGGTATATAACTCTTACCATCGCTCTTCAGAAAGCATTGATCTTATATCTCAGCAAATTGAAGATGCTATCCCACATATTAATAAGCTGAAGTTAAATTGGCAGAAAATGAATACCGACTTCACATCACTGCTTGCAGCATTGGATGAAGCTCAAAACAATGCCGATATCATGAAAGACGACGCAATGCTTGGTGCTATCGGTGCATTAGCCAATACATCGGTTGCAGAAATGAACTGGAATAACATCAGCGAGAAAGCCAAGGCATTTGCAAATAATGCTTATATTCAAGAAATGGAGTAGTCCATACCCATCGACAAATAGCTCGGCAAAGCGACGCCTCGCTATAAGTTAAACCAGCAAGACCAATAAAAACAAAATAACAACAGAACACCACGCCTTATGAAAAATAAGGTGTTGGTTTCTGCTACCCAAAATTTGGCTAATACTCATTTCGACAGGACATTAATATGAGAATTCTACCGATTATTATTTCTCTTTCATTATCTCCACAAGCTTTTGCTAGTGACTGGTTAGAACTTAATAACTTGCCTAATTCCACCGAATACCCAACTTGGGTTCAATCTGCCTATTCAGATGTCGATGTTCTCTCTCGCTCTACATCTGATCTCCACATCAACCTCAGTGACTGGATTGCGGAGCAGAACCTCTACGTGACTAAACCCTCAAAGATCGTCGTTTTTGCCGATACTATTGAGGTTCCAGAAAACTTCAACTTGGTAGTGAATAACCAAAACATTCTCATTTTTGCCCGTAAAATTGTCGGTCAAGGAGCCCCAACTTTCGTTCTCGGGCAACAAGGCGCTGCGGCATCAGTGACTGTGATTGCAGGAGAGATCGACACTCCGATTAATGTCCTCGCTTTCCAAAACGATGGCAGCATTACACGAGATGCCCTTTCAGCAGAAGATGGCGATGGAACCTCTGTGGTATTAGCAGGAGAACACTACCGCAGAACCACCATCGACTCGAACATTACTGGGCAAATGAAACTGGCGACCACACCTTTTACCGACATTGTTAACCGCTCTTTTGATATGGCAGCCAGCTTATTCGACACCAACCCAGAACTTAGTCTCGAACTGATTAATTGGATTGAGCAGAGTTTGCGTCACGCAGGCTCAGTGGTGGAAGATGACCCTATCCTTTCAGACCTGTACCTCCAAACCGTTGCTTTTAAACAGTTCATTAGTTTCAGCACTAAAGAGAGCAACTATGTGCCTTATCTCGACAAGGTGCTCTACCAAGGCAAATACGAAGCGTACCTGAACGCAATGATCGCGTATCAAGCGCAGTGGGATGTCATTCAAGACAGAAGTACGGTGATCGAAGACAAGATTGAAGCTGCGAAGTTAGCACTCGCTAACGTTGAAGACGTTCTTAGAGCGCAAAACTCGATCATCACTCAAACTCAATCCAATATAGACAAAATAGGCGACAGCCTGACCGAAATCGACAGTCAATACAAAGCTCAGGAGCTTGTGACACTGAGTGCAAGAACCACTTACTTGGTCGGCGTGGAAAACTGGAAAACTCAGCAAGAGCTCAATGCAGCCTTGGCTATCTTCAAAGCCATCGCAGAGATTGGCAGTGCCGTCAGTGGTGTGTTCACAGGGAATCTATCTGGTGTGAACGACCTCACCGAGCAGTTGGCTAAAACGCCAGAAGCACTGGATAAAGCGAAAAACTTAGTCACCAATATCAAATCAGTCACGGGGATCATTGATAGCGTTACCAAGACCATTTCGGGCATCGCGCAGCTCACCGCCGATGTGAAATCGACCATCAAACTTCATAAAATCTCCGAAGCGATGGATGGCTTTGACTTTAATATTCCGACTTTGAATGAGAGCAATCTAGCTTGGGATCTGATGATCACCGAGATCCGCAGTAATTTAAGGCTTGCTGATAGCTTGGGAATTAAAGGCGCAAGACAATATCTAGTCGAACTCGAAAAACAGGTGCTGTTAGGCAAAGCCATTAACACCACTCAACTTAACTTTGCGCAAGAGCAAGCTAAACTCGTCGACCTATTATTGACCAAAAACGTCACCGCTAATCAACAGCAAAGATTGAGTGATGCCATTGAGGGTTATCAGGTAGACAGTGGAAGTTTCGACTCCATCGAGCGTGAGCTTTCGCGAGTGCTAATGCACTTCAAACGTCCAATGTATGTGGCTTTGTCTAACTATGTTCAGGCATACGAATACTGGGCGTTAAAACCAAGTGAGATCACGCCTTCACTGAATAAAAGTTACTTGGACTACCAGTTTGACCTCGCGTCCATCGAAAGTGAGTATGTGAATGCGCTCTCTTCATTCCAGCCAGCACCACAAGATTTCACTATCGACAACTACACCATCTCTAGCCCAGAACAACTCGATAACTTCGCAACCACTGGTGAGTTGAACTTCACTATTCCATTGGAACAGGCACAGCTATGTTCATTCGACCGAGTCAGACTCTCTACAGTACGCGTGTTCTTAGAGGGGGAAAACTTACCTTATGGCAAGCAGCTCAACCTGAGAGTATCTAGCTCAGGTAACTATGCTGACCGATACCAGAATCAAGATTACCAATTCAGTTCTAACCCAGTCTCACGTGCGTTTTACTACCGCTTGGATGATCCTACCACCAATGACGTTAGCATCATCACCGATGGTGCAGTGGCGAATAAGTTCGAGTATGCGTACTTCCAACCCACTCCATTCTCGTCGTGGAATGTCACCCTCAACAACTTCGATGAGGCAGACCAAGCCAACAACCAATACCTAAAAGATATCGAACAAATTAGGGTTGAGTTCTTAGGCAGTGGTATCCCGAATGGCAACAGTTGTTCAAACTGAAATGAGAAATAACCAAGCTATCTAATAGCCAGAAAAAGGCCGACATCTTGTCGGCCTTTTTTGTTTTATTCGATTAACTACTTAGCGTTTGGAGTCTAATCCATCAAACTCTTAGACTTAATCGCCTTCTTAGACAGTTCTTTGGCAAACTCGGTAATGTCGGCTTCAAACTCATCGACGCTTTGACGAATCTCATCCAGTTGAACAGTTTGCATCACGCGGTTTTCCATCACGATTTGGCCGTTCACAATCGTCGTATCGATGTTGCTCGGGTTCGCTTGATAAACCAAGGTTGCGTATGGGTCATAGCTCGGCATCATGTTCGCTGACTGTGTTTCGACAATCACGATGTCCGCTTTCTTACCGACTTCCAGAGAACCAATTTGATCTTCCATGTGTAAGGCTTTCGCACCACCTAATGTCGCCATCTCGATCACTTGCTCAGGAATCATGATGGTGCGATCTGAGTGCTTCAAACGTTGCATGTTCGCTGCGTAGCTTAGGGTACGCATGATATCGACTTGGTTCGAGCTCATAGGGCCGTCTGTTCCCAAACCGATTCGCATGTCAGCACGGTACATATCCCATGCTGGTGCGATGCCAGTTGCGCCTTTAGCGTTCGCCATTGGGTTGTATGAGATCCCTGCGTCAGCTTGCTTGAGAAGCTTTTGATCGTTCTCTGAAAGGTGGATACCGTGAGCAATGACTACACGCTCATCCAGCACACCAATTTCATCCATGTATTCAACTGGCGACGTAGCCTTAGTTTCATCTTTGATGCGCTTTTCTTCATTCGGGAATTCAGCAACGTGAATTAATACCGGCACATCGTATTGAGCAGACAGTTTGTTGATTTCTTGAAGCTTGTCTTTGCTCACTGTGTAGACCGCGTGTGGTGCATAAGCAGGTGTAATCAGCTCGTCGTTTTGGTATTGCTCAATAAAGCCTTTGGCATAATCAATACCGCCATAAGGTTCTTTAGCGTCTACCACAGGGAACTTAATCACGGTTTCGCCGAGTACCGCACGCAGGCCAACTTCTTTGGTCGCTTTTGCCATTTCATCCATGTGGTAATACATATCGGCGTAAGTCGTGACACCACTCTGTGCCAGCTCGATACTGCCCAGCTTGGTCGCGTTATAAATCAGTTCACGGCTTAGCTTTTCTGCTTCAAGCGGAAAGAAGTAAGCGAATAATCGGTTGGAAATCCCCTCTTCACCTAAACCGCGAAACGCAATCATAGGAAGGTGGTTATGAGCATTGACCATGCCAGGCATAACAATGCCATCTTGAGCATCAATCACCTTTTCAGCTCGGTATTGAGTAATCAAGTTCTCATTACCCACCGCGATGATCTGGTCGTTTTTCACAACAACAACGCCATCTTCAATCACATCCATTTCAGAGTTGATCGTCAGGACTTGTCCATTAGTGATAATCAGATCGGCGTTGTATGTTTGAGTTGCCACTGTCGAACCACAGCCAGCCAGTAAAACGGCGCTGATGGTGCATGCCAAGCTTTTAAGCGTCATTGCTAAACCTATATGTTATGCGTGTAATATTGTTAGAAGCTTCACTTTAGTGTTCTGCGCTATTCGCGCTTAAGAACAACAGTGCCGCAAATTTTCGCGACACTATACCCTTATCTTTAAATAAAATGGCATACCAAATCGAGCCAAATTAAAGAGAAATAAGTAATTGCACAACAGGTCACAAAAAGTGGCTTTACACTAGTCGCCACTCCTGTACAAAAACAAAAAAGGCCCGCAATCGCAGACCTAAATAAACCTTCAAATACCGTTAGCTTTTCACACCGCAACCTTTGATCACTAACTGGGTGATAAACTCAGCGGCTTCTTCGTAGTCTTTATCATCGAGCCTATCTTTCTGCATTACACTGCAAATCTGCCAGCCAAAATCAGCATAGGTTTGAGTCGCCGCCCAAATGGTAAACATCAGGTGGTGCGCAGGTACGTCGTCCATCAGCCCTTTTGCCGACCACGTCGAGAACTTATCGAGGATCATCTGCGATTGGTTATACAGCTCATCGCCGATCTCTTTCGGAAGCACTTTAGCGCCCGACATCACTTCATTGGCAAACACTTTAGAAGCGTGTGGATGGTCGCGTGAGATGATTAACTTAGTTTGAATATATTGAGATAAAGCTTCAACGGGATCGTTCAGCTCTTCAATAGGGCGAGAGGCTTCAAGTAACGGCTGCGTGACGGTTTCTAGAACGGCATTGTAGAGCTTGTCTTTCGAGCTGAAGTAATAGAATACGTTGGGTTTGGGAATGTCGGCCGCCTTCGCGATATCCGCCATTTTGGTTGCGGCATAACCATGAGTAGCGAATTGTTCACACGCCACTTCGATGATTAAATCTTGATTCTTTTGTCTGATCCTAGACATATGACTTCCTTTACAGCTCATTACTTAAACCATAGTAATCAACGTGCTTCATTAGTCCAGAAGATAATTCAAGAACTCAAGGTCACCGCATTGATAACAAAAAATGGCCGCCCACATACACAGAGGAGCGGCCCTTTTATCCGGTTGCTAGATAATCAATATTGCACGGAAGTCATTGACGTTAGTCAGCGTGGGCCCTGTCGTCAGCAGGACGCCTGTTTGCTTGAAAAAATCATAACTATTATTCGCCTCTAGATAATTATCGGCTTTGAGTGTTAAGCGAGTACCTTCTTGCCAAGTTTCTGGTGTTATCCATGCCCCAGCATTGTCTTCCACACCGTCAATACCATCCGTATCAGCGGCCAACGCGAATATGTTGTCCTGCCCTTTCAGTTCGTTGTACAAACTTAAAAGGAACTCACAATTGCGCCCACCACGACCGTTTCCTTTAACCGTTACTGTTGTTTCACCACCTGAAAGCAATACACAAGGAGTCTCGAATGGGTGCTTATTATTAGCGACTTGTTTAGCTAATGCTGCGTGCACCTTCGCTACTTCTCTCGCCTCTCCCTCGATACAATCACTCAACACATACGCAGGAATACCCAAACCTTCAGCTTCTGCCGCCGCTGACTCAAGGGCAGACATGGGAGTCGCGATAATATGGTGCTCGGCGTTTTTCCAACAAATGTCATCTGGCTTGATGGTTTCAGATTGTGGGTTATTCAGCCATTCAAATGCCGAGCCTGGTATTTCTATCTGGTAGCGTTCCAATATGGCGAGGGCATCAAAGCGCGTGGTGGTGTCCGGTACGGTTGGTCCTGATGCAATCACACTGATGTCATCACCGGGTACATCCGAAATCGCCAATGACACCACTCTTGCTGGATACGCTGCTTTGGCAAGTCGGCCGCCCTTTATCGAAGATAGATGCTTACGAACACAGTTCATCTCATCAATGGCTGCGCCAGATTTAAGCAGTGCTTTGTTGATTTGTTGCTTCTCTGCCAAGCTAATATCGCCACCAGGCAGACTCAGTAATGCGGAGCCACCTCCCGACAAGAGACATATCACTGTATCGTCTTCGCTGAGGTTGCTCACCAACTCAAACATCCGGTGACTGACTTCAAGACCCATCGCATCCGGAACTGGGTGCGCCGCTTCGATCACCTCAATGTACTCACATGACGCGAGGTGTTCATAACGAGTCACAACCAAGCCTTCTAAATCACGTAGCGCAAGGTCTTGCTGTTTCTTGGCTTGCCATACGGCTTCCAATTCAGCGGCCATCGATGCTGCCGCTTTCCCTGCCCCGATAACGACAGTTCGCCCAGCTTGATTTGCCGAGCGATAAAATATGTCTTGAGGAAGAAAAGGTTCGATGTGATTTTTGGGTAGTGCCTGATTTACAGCACTTGAGAAAAGGGTTTGCAGAAACTGCTTAGCATTAATGTCCATAAGCCACTCCTTAGTTGACGGAGGAAAAAAGAACCCCAATACAAGGCGAAAGGGTGCCTGCTAAGATTAAGTTGGAAAGGAACAACTTCAACCTTTGCCTCGTATCGGGAACGCGTATAAAAGGAGACGAAACTACGCGATTTATAAACAAACTGTTTGAAACTGGGGGGTTAACTTATCGAAGCTAGCCCTGATTCATTGGTTTTCATTTCAGTAGAAACGACAAAACCAATTATTTAGACGGATTACTCGTTAAGGATTAGCGAATTGAGTGATCAGAACGCTTCTCTATCGCTTGAATCAGCGCAGAGTGATCCCAGCCTTCACCGCCCATTTCAGCACATTCGCCAAATAGCTCTTGCGCGATAGCTGTGTTTGGCAGCGCAACGCCTAACTCTTGAGCGCCAGTGAGCGCAAGGTTTAGATCTTTCTGGTGAAGCGAAATTCTAAAGCCAGGGTCAAATGTGCCTTCCACCATTCGTTCACCATGAACTTCAAGGATCTTAGAATTAGCAAAGCCGCCCAGTAGCGCCTGACGAACTCGTGCTGGGTCAGCGCCGGCTTTTGATGCAAACACTAGCGCTTCAGAGACCGCTTCAATGTTCAATGCAACGATGATCTGGTTGGCAACCTTACAAGTTTGCCCAGCACCGTTATCCCCCACCAGCGTGATGTTTTTGCCCATCACTTCAAATAGAGGTCGAGCTTTATCAAAAGAGTCTTGCTCACCACCCACCATAATAGTCAGTGCAGCATTGATCGCGCCTACTTCACCACCAGAAACCGGGGCATCTAGGTATGACGCACCACCTTCGTTGATACGCGCTGCAATGGCTTTCGTCGCGATAGGTGAGATAGAACTCATATCGATGACTAACTTGCCCGTCGCACCACCACCAGCAGTAAGACCTTGCTCGACACCGTTATCACCAAACAGCACCTCTTCTACTTGAGGGGTGTTCGGCACCATAAGAATAATGACATCTGCCTGTTCCGCGGCTTCGGCTGGGGAATGACAAACCGTTGCACCTGCTGTAACCAACTCGGCAGGAGCAGCGTTGAAATGATCCGACAGAATCAAATCGTGACCCGCTTTTTGAAGGTTACTCGCCATAGGTTTACCCATGATGCCAGTTCCGATAAATGCAATTTTAGACATGTTGTTCTCCTTAACGTTTGAGGGTTACCAGGCGCAATTAACGGTACTGGTTCAGCCAACCAAGGCCTTCTGTCGTTGTCGTTTTCGGTTTATATTCGCAGCCAACCCAGCCCTGATAGCCAAGCTCATCAAGGTAGTTAAGTACGAATGGATAATTGATTTCTCCGGTACCCGGCTCGTGTCGACCAGGGTTATCAGCCAGCTGCACGTGAGCGATTTGACCAATATTCTGCTGCATGGTCGGCGTAAGATCGCCTTCCATAATCTGCATGTGATAAATATCGTATTGGATAGAAAGATTATCGCTCGCCACCTCTTTAATGATGGCCTTCGCTTGCTCTGTGGTGTTCAGGAAAAAGCCCGGAATATCGCGCGTGTTAATCGCTTCAATCACTAGGCTAATGCCTTCGGCAGCCAGAGCATTTGCGGCATAGTGAAGGTTAATCACAAAAGTTGCCTGAGCGTCTTGCGCAGTCACTCCCTGTGGGACAATGCCCGCCAAGCAGTTCACCTGTTTACAGCCCAGTTTCTTCGCATAAGCTATCGCTTTAGGCACGCCTGCTTGAAACTCTTCAATGCGCGTAGGGTCAACTGCAATACCACGATCGCCTGCATCCCAATCACCAGCAGGCAAGTTAAATAGCACTTGCTCTAGATTATTAGCATCAAGCTTTTGTTTAATCTCATCCGCATCAAAGGCATATGGGAAAAGGTATTCGACGCCTTGAAAACCGGCCTCTGCGGCGGCTTCAAAACGGTCCATAAAATCAACTTCCGTGAATAACATTGACAAGTTTGCTGCAAATTTTGCCATGATTCTGTCCTTACTCTTTGTTTGATGAAGTTAATGTGGTTTGGAGAAGCCTCGCTTTATTGGAGGCTTTCCGTAGAGCTCAATCTCGCTCTACGGACACACATTACTTCGTGATTACTTGTACGCTAGCGCGGTTGGTGCATCGCTGCTGCTTTCTGCAAGCGGTTCAAATTCGTTGATGGCGTTGATCTCTACGCCCATAGAAATATTGGTCACGCGCTCCAAAATCAGCTCAACAACCACAGGCACTTTGTGCTTGTTCATTAGCTCTTTAGCTTGCTCAAACGCAGCTGCAATTTGGTCTGGTTCACGAACTCGAATCGCCTTACAACCAAGGCCTTCAACAACAGCAACATGGTCAACACCGTAGCCCTCAAGCTCTGGCGCATTCTGGTTATCAAATGCCAGTTGCACACAGTAATCGATATCAAACTGACGCTGCGCTTGACGAATCAAGCCTAGGTAAGAGTTGTTCACCAGTACATGGATGTATGGCAGATTGAATTGAGCACCTACCGCCAGCTCTTCAATCATGAATTGGAAGTCGTAGTCACCGGAGATAGCGACGATATCGCGATCCGGGTCCGCAGCTCGAACGCCCAGTGCAGCAGGTGTTGTCCAACCAAGCGGGCCAGCCTGACCACAGTTGATCCAATGTCGAGGCTTGTACACATGAAGGAACTGCGCTGCGGCAATCTGCGACAAGCCGATAGTGCTGACGTAGCAAGTATCACGACCAAATGCTTTGTTCATCTCTTCATAAACGCGCATCGGTTTCATCGGTGCTTCATCGAAATTGGTTTTACGTAGCATGGTCGACTTGCGCTCCTGACACTCGCCAACCCAGCCACTTCGGTTTGGTAATTTACCTGCATCGCGCCACTCTTTAGCGACCTCAACCATGAGCTCAAGTGCCGATTTTGCATCTGAAACAATGCCTAAATCAGGGCAGAACACACGACCAATTTGGGTGGGTTCAATATCGACATGAACAAACTTGCGACCTTCCGTGTAAACATCAACAGAGCCGGTATGGCGGTTAGCCCAACGGTTACCAACGCCAAATACAAAATCAGAGTTCAGCATGGTTTCATTACCGTAACGGTGAGAGGTTTGTAGACCCACCATGCCCGCCATTAACTCGTGGTCATCTGGGATAGAACCCCACCCCATCAAGGTTGGGATCACTGGTACACCTGTGATCTCAGCAAATTGCTGCAGCAACTCAGATGCGCCTGCATTGATAACACCACCACCTGAGACAATCAGAGGTTTTTCAGCTTGTGCCATCATGGTGAGTGCTTTCTCAACCTGTTCGCGAGTCGCTTTTGGTTTGTATGGTTCAAGCGGCTCGTAGGTATCAATATCGAACTCAATTTCGGCTAACTGTACATCTAGAGGTAGGTCAATCAGTACAGGGCCAGGACGTCCTGAACGCATCAAATGAAAGGCTTTTTGAAAAGCGCGTGGCACTTGCGCGGGCTCCAGTACCGTGGTTGCCCACTTAGTAACAGGCTTGGCAATGGATTCGATGTCGACCGCTTGAAAGTCTTCTTTATGAAGGCGAGTACGTGGAGCCTGACCAGTAATACATAGGATAGGGATCGAGTCAGCCGATGCCGAATAAAGGCCTGTGATCATATCCGTCCCTGCTGGACCTGAAGTACCAATACACACACCAATATTATCTTGATTCGTACGTGTGTAGCCTTCAGCCATGTGTGAGGCACCCTCTACATGTCGAGCTAAGACGTGATCGATCCCTCCGAGTTTTTTCATTGCTGCGTACATTGGGTTTATTGCTGCGCCGGGAACACCAAATGCGATGTCTACTCCTTCACGTTTAAGCACTTCAACCGCCGCTTCAATCGCTTTCATAATTGCCATTCGAACCTCCAGTTCAGATTGTATACAATTAAATTAACTTTTGTGTACTATGAATCATCCTCAGCATTTATCAAGTCCAATTTGAAACAATTTTGTTACATCAAGCTATCCTATTGAACAGCAATTAAGCCTGAAAAGCTTACAATTCATTGCTTTACATAAAATATCTTTACGTAAAAATAAATTCCAAAAAGATCAAATGATAAATAAATGTTAAATAGCATTTGCTTGTTTACAATTTCTACAATATAAATACCGTTAAAAAGAACATTTTGTATACAAAATGACATCGTATTGTGTAAAGGAGACAAGCAATGATGAATGACGTGAAAGAAAGAGAAGAAACACTGTGTATGCAGGTGCTTGGGAATATGGACAACCCCGAGTACAAAGAGATCTTGTCTAAAGATGCATTGAAGTTCTTAGAAGCTATCGTTAACAAGTTTGGAGATCGCCGTCATGCCCTGCTAAATGATCGCGACATAAAACAAGCGCAATATGATGACGGTGAGCTACCTAATTTTAGAAAAGACACTATATCTATTCGTCAGAATAAAGAGTGGAAAGTCGCAACACCGCCACCAGAGTTACTGGATCGTCGCGTAGAGATCACAGGCCCTATCGAGAGAAAGATGGTGATTAACGCATTAAACTCAGGTGCGAAGGTCTTCATGTGCTGTTTTGAGGATGCGTCTTCCCCAACTTGGGTCAACATGGTCGAAGGGCAAATTAACTTAAGAGATGCCAATTTAGGCACCATCAGCTATTTCGATGAGAAGAAACAAAAGAACTACCAGCTAAACAGCGACCCTGCGTTGTTAATCGCTCGCCCTCGTGGAATCCATCTCCCTGAACAATCGATTCAATTCAACAATCAGCCTATCGCGGGTTGTCTGATGGACTTTGCGTTGTACTTTTTCCACAACTATCAATCACGTGCACAGCAAGGCTTGGGCGTTTACTACTACATACCAAAGCTTGAGAGCATGGAAGAAGCACAATGGTGGGACGACATTTTCAGTTTCACCGAGAATTACTTCAACGTAGCAAAAGGCACCATCCGTGCGACCGTATTGATTGAAACGCTGCCGGCCGTTTTCCAAATGGAAGAGATCTTGTACGCCATGCGCGATCACATCGTTGCGATGAACTGCGGCCGTTGGGATTACATCTTCAGCTACATAAAAACACTGAAAAATCATAAAGATCGTATCTTGCCAGACCGTCACGGGATCGGAATGGATCAAGAATTCCTGAACGCTTACAGCCAACTGTTGGTGCGTACTTGTCACGCTCGTGGGGCACTGGCGATGGGGGGCATGTCAGCCTTCATTCCAGCAAAAGATCCGCAAGAGATGGAGCGTGTTACCGCTAAGGTTATTGAAGACAAACAAAGAGAATCGCAAAACGGCCACGATGGCACATGGGTCGCGCACCCTGCCTTAGTTGATTTAGCGATGTCGATCTTCGACAAGCACCTTGATGGCAAAGTCAATCAAATGGATTTCCAAAGCCCTGAACACACCATCAATGCCGACACCTTACTTAAACCATGTGAAGGCAGCCGCGACGAAGCCGGTGTGCGCAAGAATATCCGTATTGCGCTGTATTACATCGAGGCTTGGATCCAAGGCTACGGCTGTGTACCTATCTACGGACTAATGGAAGATGCCGCCACCGCGGAGATCTCAAGAGCCAACATTTGGCAATGGATCCATCATGGCGTCACACTAGATGAAGGCCAAACCTTTACCAAACAACTGTTCCACTCTTGGCTTTACCAAGAGTTAAACACAATAAAACACGAAGTCGGTGACTCGCGCTACGCAGCAGGTCGATTTGAAGAGACAGCCGATCTTTTCTATCAACTTTCTACAGCCGAAGAGTTCGCTGCCTTCCTAACTTTACCCAGCTATGGGCTTTTGCAAGAATCCAGCTAGGCGTCTTGCGGCGATTCAAACAGACCACTAGCACTGATTAGTGCTCTGTTTGAAATAGCCAAGCCCCTGAAAATTAGGAGATAACATGGGAAGTTTGACTCTACAACAAGCGTTAACCATCATAGATGGCACCTTTAAAGCAGGCAAAAAGATTCACACAGAGCCCCTCACTGTTGCTGTGTTAGACAGCGGTGGCAAACTGATTTCTCTGCAACGTCAAGATGGCTCCAGCATGATGCGACCTGACATCGCCATTGCTAAAGCCTGGGGTGCACTCGCACTAGGGTGTTCCTCAAGAAAACTCGCCCAAGATGCTGACAACAGGCCAGCATTTATCTCCGCCGTGAACGTACTCGCACACGGAAACATGGTACCAGTACCAGGGGGCTTACTGATTCGAGACAAAGATAAAACGGTACTCGGTGCCATTGGTGTCAGCGGCGACATATCAGACATCGATGAAAGCTGCGCCATCAACGGAATTGGCTGCGCAGAACTGTTTAGCGACGAGATGCTTCAAGCTTAATTCAGAAATAGAGATAACTTAAAAAAGAAAACCGAAGCATAAGGCTTCGGTTTTTTAATGAATCTAAAAAGAGATAAGTGAACCTACTCGTAGGCACTCAACCAAGTTTTTAAAAGTTGGTTAGTGTTTTTCTTCTGGCTAGCCGATAAAGACTTAACGAGCTTTTTCTGCATTTCGACATGCTCAGTCATCATCTCATCAATCAGAACTAAACCATCTTTGGTCAATTTCACGCTGACGCTGCGTCGATCTTCTTTACTGTGCTCACGGCTGATTAACCCTTTAGCTTCCAGTTTATCAAGACGATTAGTCATCGCACCTGATGTCAGCATCATTGACCCAATAAGCTCAGAAGGCGTTAGTCGGTATGGCTTTCCAGAGCGTCGCAAGGTCGCCAATACATCAAACTCACCCAATTTCATGTCGTATTTTTTATGAAGGTCGGCAACTTGCGTCTCCATATACTTGGCAATACGCATAATCCGGCCCATCATTGCCATAGGCTCAGTTTCTAATTCGGGCTTTTCCTTTGCCCATTGCTCTACAACGCGGTCGATAGCATCCATTTGCAATCTAGCTCCGTTATTAGTCTGATTACTTTAAACTAGTTTAACATAAAGATACTTTACAACCACTAGTTCTCAGTATACAGTTCACACAATAGTTATCTTAACGTAAAGATATTTTAGATGAACATATTATTAGCAATGATTCCCGCATTCTTTTGGGGAACAACTTATGCAGTGACGCAATTTACGCTACAGGAGTGGCCACCACTATTACTAGGTGCTTTGCGTGCATTACCTGCTGGTTTGTTATTGCTAGCGGTAAAACCGACACTGCCGAAAAAAGGCGAGTGGCAAATCATTTTCACTCTAGGCCTGATCAACATCGCGACCTTCTTTGGTTTGATCTTCGTGATGGCACTGACGCTGCCTTCAGCGATTTCGGGCGTAGGTATGATCTCTGTGCCTGTGTTCGCAATGATCTTCCATTGGGTAGTGAAAAAGCAGCGCCCACATTTGATTCAAGCTTTGTCAGGTATCGGACTGGTCACCTTGGCGTGGATTCTATTCAACCCAAGCCAAATCGCATTGAACCCTATCGGTTTAGGTGCCATGTTTGCCGCGATCATGTGTATCGTTATTGGCAGCAGCATTACCAAATCACTGGGTAATCGTATGCACTGGTGGAAGGTACTGACATGGCAGCTGATCTTGGGCGGTGCAATCTTGTCTGTCGCGTCTGGCGTTCATGCCTTCATCGACCCGCAGCCTTATGTGAATGCTGTGACTCATTTCGATACTCGCAACGCAATGGGCTTGGTTTGGGTGATTGGGCTAAACACAGCGCTGGGTTACGGCATGTATGTTTGGCTACTACAACGTATGACTGTGGTTGATTTTACCTTTGGTGGTATCGCCAACCCAGTAGCGGGCATCGTGACAGGTATGGTGTTAATGGGCGAATCCTTTACTGCGGTACAATACTCACTCATGACAGGCATGATCATCATGTCACTGCTACCACAACTGATTCTTGCAATCCGACAGTCCAAGACAGTCAAACCCGTTACTCAGTAAAAATCTAGATTACGACTCATAAGCCCGCCAAGTGCGGGCTTTGTTTTGTCTATAGAACTGTTTATTACAGCGTATTCACACCGTTCTGCGAACGTCTTCTAACCCTTGCACATTACCCCTCACTTTAAAGCTCATTTTTGAGCCTATCGCGTATCAGATATGTTTTGTCGACTCGCTTAAAGTAAGTGCATCGAAACGAAACTGAAAGGTGACATCATGATTAAGTCGAAGCTAAAAGCACTTGTATTGGCGAGCAGTATCTTTATCTCACATCAAGTACTGGCGACGGAAAACTACAATACCGATATCCCGCCGAGCATTATGACGGCAGATACAGTACAAACCAGCATCGGTGAGCTGAACTTTAAAGATGGTGCACCAACGGCTGAAACTGCACAAAAGCTGTATGACAACTTAGATACACTTCGCTCAACAGAAGTGTTCCTCAATGCAATTCCAATGGCTTCGGTTGAAGCACTGCGTGTAGGCCATGCCGAGATTGGTTCAACATCGTCAAACCAAGTGGTGGTATTCGATAACCTGATGGATTCGAATCCGCTATTTCTAACCGGTAACACCGACACGGTTTACGCTTCTGTTTTCCTAGACTTGGAGAAAGATGGCCCAACCGTCATTGAAGTACCTGAGGGTATGGGGCCAACTACGGTGAACGATGCGTTCTTCCGCTTTGTGACTGACCTAGGCATCGTAGGACCAGATAAAGGCAAAGGCGGTAAATACCTGATTTTACCTCCAGGTTATGAAGGCGAAGTGCCTGAAGGTTATTTTGTTTCACAATCCACCAGCTATACCAACTGGTTTATCGCTCGCGGATTTCTGAAAGATGGTAAAACCGATGCTGCAGTGAAGGCATATAAAGAGAAACTAAAAATCTACCCATTAGCGAAGAAAGATGACCAGCCAGAAATGGAGTTCATCTCGGGGAGTGGCAAATCGTTCAACACCATTCATGCGAACGATGAGCACTTCTACTCAGAAATTAAAACCGTGTTAGACAAAGAACCGGTGTCATTCATCGACCCTGAACTGCGTGGGCTAATGTCGAGCATTGGTATTCAAAAGAACAAACCTTTTGCACCCGATGAGCGCATGCAGAAGCTGATGAAAGACGGCGTCGCGATTGGTAACGCAACGGCAAGATCTCTGTACTTCCAGCCAAGAGACAAGAAGGCTTACATTTATGAAGATCGTTTATGGAAGACTGCATTTATTGGTGACGATTACCAATGGCTTGTTGACCAAGGTGAAGGCGGACGCAACCTAGATGCTCGTTCTTACTT
This sequence comes from Vibrio sp. T3Y01, assembly GCF_013114525.1. Taxonomy (NCBI): domain Bacteria; kingdom Pseudomonadati; phylum Pseudomonadota; class Gammaproteobacteria; order Vibrionales; family Vibrionaceae; genus Vibrio; species Vibrio sp. T3Y01. Next base: position 90,820 of record NZ_VTXJ01000015.1, read on the forward strand.
CTTCTATGTTGCAACGGTGAATACCCCAGCAATGTCGCTCAAGCTGATAGAAAAAGGCTCTAAATACGCATTACTTGATCAAGCAAAAGACGGTGAATATTTTGATGGCGGTAAGCACTATAAATTGAATATCCCAGCGAATGTTCCGGCTAAGAACTTCTGGTCTATTGTAGCTTACGACACACAAACGCGTTCAGAGCTACAAACCAGTCAGCCGCTGCCAAGCAAGAACAACCAGCGTGATGATTTTATTGAAAATGAAGATGGCTCGGTTGATTTGTACTTTGGCCCAACAGCGCCAAAAGGCAAAGAAGCGAACTGGATTGAGACGGTTCCGGGCAAAGGCTGGTTCACGATTCTAAGACTCTACGGCCCTCAAGAAGCTTGGTATGACCAAACATGGAAGCCAAGTGACATTGAAGAAGTTGAGCTGTAACGCTCTGTAGTGTTCAATTAGACACCTGCAGACAGTAACTAAAACGCGCCTTAATCGGCGCGTTTTTTGTTGTTGTCATCCATAAAATCAATAGCTTTCTAAGCTCTCACTTAAGATCTGTTCAATACGCTTCACTATAGGGTGCTGATAACAAGCGCGGTGATACTGAATACCTACATCAAAAGTCACCGCTTCTCCATTGAATAAAACAGGTCGTTTGCTCAGTCCACTTGGGATTGAAGCCAAATCCATATCAAAGCCAACGTAGACATACTGGCTGACTTGAACACATTCCAATGCGGAGGATACCGATGCAACAGTCAGTTTCTGTTGCAATACCAAGCCGGTGCGTTTTTTTAGGCGTTCGTAGTAGGAGTTAGCATCCAATGACCCCATCGAAACGCGCACTGTATCAAAGCTCTCTAGTTGGTTAAGGTCAATGGCTTCGTTTTTTGCTAAAGGGTGGGTATCCGCCACATAAGCAAACAATTCCAACGAACCCACTTTACGCTCAACAATGCGGTCATTGAGTTCATTAGGATAACCCGACACACCAATCGCTAACGTGCCTGCTTTAGGGAATTCAACGCCATCTAAAGACCAATCCATCATCGATATCTTGGGCTTTGACTGCTCATTAGTCAGCCCTTGTAACAAAGGGACCGTAAACAGTGTGCTCAGCGGGTTGGCTGCGTGAAAAACATATTCGATGTTCGAATCGTTACCGATAAACGACTGCGATATTTGCTGCGCTTGCTCTAGCTTTTCCAGCGGTTCTTTTACCACTAGCATCAATTGCGTAGTGAACAAAGTCGGCGTATAAACACCTTTGGTTGCAATGAATAACTCATTAGCAAACAAGTCTCGACAATCGGAAAGATGACGATTAAACGTTGCGCGGCTGATATCCAGAATATGGCATACCTTCGCCTGAGATTGTTGCTCATAAAGCAGGTCCAAAAATCGATACAGATTTAAGTCGATTGTGTTTTTCAAATGCCCTACCTCATTTCCATACTATGTCGGTCTTTATTCAGTATGAACGTGAACCAAATAAATTTTAAACACTTAATACGATAACTTTGCTGCTGATAACGGTTTACCCAGAATGAAGCGTTAAGGAATCTTGCGAACCTTGGTCATCATCAACCCAAGGGCAGCCAACACTTGAGCCACGAAACAGCTGACAAAGAGTACCGGCAAACCAAACATTGTCACCAAGTATCCAGAAGCAGCCAGACCAAATGGCATCAAGAGTTTAAACAAAGACCCTGTAATTCCAGCAACACGACCAAGGTGCTTTTCCTCGAACGCTTCTTGACGATAGCTCCAAATACAAATGCTGCTGTAGACGCCAATCGCACTCACCCATAAGAACGACATCATCAATACGCCTTTTTCAATGACAACCATGTGCGCTGAAGTCATACCTTGCAGTAAATAGCTTTGACTCAGCAATGCAGGGAACAAGAATCCAAACGCCTCTAATACAATAGACAAAATAAGTAGCACGCCAAGCCCAATACGCTTTCGAACCTTATCCGCGGTAAAAGAACCTAATAAACCACCGACACCGGACGCCGCGATCAAGTAACCCACCTCGATATGACTAAGCGCTAATTCAGCTTTGGCAAAATAGATAGCTTGAATCCAGAAAATTGCACCCGTGGTATTGATCACCATCACGACCAAGGTGATGTGCCACATGTTTTTGTTCGCATATAAGATCAACCATCCCTCTTTAAGCGCACTCAGCACCGACTGTTGAACCACGGGGGCTGATGGCTTGAATTCCAGTTTATTGAGCTGCCAAAACGCTAGCACATACATCCCCGCAATAAGCAAAAACACGTTATGTAACGCAGACAATAAAAGCAGCCCCCCAGACAAAACCGGGCCAACAGTTTCTAACAAACTGTATAAAGAACTCATTCTCGCGGTGGCGGTATTTTGCATGTGCTGAGGTAAAACATTTTTCATCATCCCAATACGCGCATTGTGGTAACCATAGTTAAACGCCATCATCAGGAATGCGCACGGAAACAGTGCGTACAAAGGGTTCGGCAACCATCTCACTGCAATATAAGAGACGACCAATACTGCTGCTTGCCCGATCAACATGCATTGTGACCACTGCTTTTTATTAAACCTATCAACCCAAACACCGATGAACAGAGCTAATAGTAGGTTGGGTAAAAACTCGACGGCTCTCATCCAACCCATCACCTCTGAAGACTCTGTCAACTCGTAAACTAACAAGGGCAAAGCAAGGTCATAAATCTTGGTACCAAAGGCAACAAAGAACGCTGTTGAGAACAAAACAATAAAGCTTGAGCTTTTCCAAATAGAGGGGGATACCTCTGCACCTTTTATACTTTCCATTTCTCATTCCTTTTAAAAACAATCGAATAACTCTATTATCGAGATTAAAAGATGAAGAAAAATAGAAAGATTAAACAAGGATTTCACCTTTATGCATTACTGGAAGGCTCTAGCATTTTTACGTTCTCGGGTACTCGTTAACCAACCGACTTCACTCTCTTTAACTGAAGTAACGAATGCGCTAGGTTGTACCAAACGTAACGCTCAATTGGTGATCAAAAAGCTAGTCAGCGAAGGTTGGGTTGACTGGAAGTCGGGAGTTGGCAGAGGCAACCTACCCACACTCACGCTATTAAAAAGCTTGGACAGTGAGCTTGAGGTACGAATAGATGAATTGCTCTCTGAGAATAAAGTTGACCAAGCATTGGATCTGGTTGATGAATCACAACGGGATCAGTTTCTACTGGGTTATATCAGCCGCTATCAAAGCTTGCCTACTGAACTAGATATTCTGCAAATCCCTTTTTATCGAGGGACACACAGTCTGGACCCGATTGAAGTCACACGACGCACTGAAGCTCACATCACTAGCTACCTTTTTAGTAACTTACTACGTTTCAACAAGTCAACTCACTCGTTTGACGGTGATCTTGCCATTGATTGGTATCAAACAGAGCACCGTTGGCACTTCACGTTACGCAAAGGCTTAGTCTTTCATGACGGTTCACCGATTCTAGCGCAAGACGTCAAAGCACACTTTCAACGTCTGATAGGCAGCAGTCACCACAATAGTCAGCAATTTAAATGCATCTCCGCTATTACTGTTATCGATCCGCTCCACCTCTGTTTCGATATCAATGCCAACACAGGCTACCTTCCATCACTGCTATCGTGCTCCGCCGCAGGTGTTGCCAAAAAAGTAGGAGATAAAATCATTGGTAGCGGCAGCTTTAAATTAGTGGAACAGTCCGAATGGCTAACCAGACTCGAGGTTTTCAGCTCCTACCATGGGCACCGACCTTGGGTAGACGGTATCGAAATTTGGAATGTTGGTGATAAAGCCAAAGACTATGAAATGCACTGCGATATTGTTCACTCACACCCACATTACCAACACTCATCCATCTCAAACGAGCTTGCCGAGATAGAACAGTGGGAAAAGGGGTGCGAGTACGCTTTAATAAACCCACATCGACACACTTGGCTATCAAACCCACAACACCTTAAATCACTGAGTGAATTACTACGTTTGCTAGGGATCGCGAAAGACATACCTCTGGACACCGTCGGCTACGCCGAGGGGATGCTATCGACGTCCAATCAATCAACACAGCCAAAGATAGAAACGGCAAATAACCAAAGCCCATTACAAATGGCTCGACAATTCGCTGACCAGCATAGCAAGCCTAAACAACCGCTAAAGATCCTAACCTATCAGCTTTTTGACCACATAAAAATGGCTCGCCACTATTGTGATCGGTTAAATGAACTTGGTTTTATCTGCGAATATCAAGTGCTCGAGTTCCCTGAATTTTGTCAGCCAGATAACCTAAAAGATGCAGACATATTAATTAGCGGCGAAGTGTTTTCAGATAACCTCGATAGCAGTTGGATGGGGTGGCTACAAAGCTCTATCGCATTAGAAGTGTGCCTCACTGATGAGCAAAAACAGTGGCGAGATGAAAGCCTTGAACGGCTTTGGAAAATCACCGATTACCAGCAACGACAACCTGTCTTCCTAGACATAGAAGCGCAATTGATCACATTCGGAATCTATCGACCAATTTTCCACGTTAAACAGCAGCTCAATTATGCCAAAACCGTGAACCCTGTGGAGCAGTTGGCGAACGGCTGGATTGATTTCAACCAAATCACTATGCGCCGCTAAATTGGTCAATTCTTAAACTAAAATTAAACCTTACAAAGAACAATGACTTTGTAGAAGTATCAATTTATGAAAATATTTACTTTTCAGTGGTTTATTAGAGATTTAATTTCTACATTTCATTTCAATTAGAGACAAAAAGACAAACTTTTTCTCCGACGACCTCCTTATACTGTGCCACGTCATTAAGGCGCTACAAGCCTATGATTTAAAATAATTATTAATGAGTAGTCACCATGAATTCGAAGTCGCTAACTATCTTGCTTTTTGTCTCTGTTTGCTTAATTTGGGGAACCACTTGGTTCGCTATGGAAGTAGCATTGCATTCTATCCCACCTATTTTTGCTACTGCGTTGCGCTTTTTACTTGCAGCACCTCTGCTTGCGGTATTGGCGAAAGTCTTCAACCAACCACTGCTGTTCCCTAAAGGTAAGCGCCAATGGCTGCTTATTGTTGCGCTGATGTATTTCGCGATTCCGTTTACGTTGATGATCTATGGTGAGCAATACATCTCTTCTGGTCTAGCGTCGATCATCTTCGCCAACATGCCCGTCGCTGTGATGCTGATGTCGGGTTTGTTCCTTGGGCTGCGCTTAGCAAGGCATCAAATATTCGGCCTAGTTACTGCGGTTGTGAGCCTGTGTTTAATTCTAGGTAACGAAATGCAGATGGGTGGTGATGACTACTTTATTGGTACGGTTTGCCTGGGGCTTGCGGTTGCGATTCACGCGGTGATGTACGTGTTGGTTCAAAAGCACTGTAAAGGCATCGAAGTACTAACTTACAACGCGGTACCAAGTTTTATTGCTGCGATTTTCTTGTTTGCAGTGTCGGCAGCTGGTGAAAACGTGAATGTTGAATCTTTCACTTGGGATTCAATTTCAGCTGTAGTTTATCTAGGTTTTGTGGCGAGTGTTGGCGGCATTGTGGCTTACTTTAAATTAGGACAGGTTTCGACGCCGTTCCAAGCGTCTATCTGCTTCTTAATCTTCCCAGTGGTTGCGCTACTGATCTCTTGCTACATCAATGGTGAGGTTCTATCTGAACAATCTCTGCTTATGATGATCCCTCTACTTTGTGGCATCTTGCTGACCAAGGCACCTAAGGGAATCTTCAAGCTACGCTCTTCTTTGAAAACAGTAAGTAGCAACTAGGCTAAGCTAGACTAATAATCTGTATATATAACCCTAGGGCTCACAATGAGTCTCTAGGGTTTTATTTAGTTACCACTCCGACTTAAACCTCTCTCTCACTTCCAGCCGCATATAAACTCTGTTTACTCTACTTTCCGAAATTACGTGCATTAAAGCTAGCGTAACTGATTCGATTGTAGGTTGAATAATTAGAAAACTAAAGCCTTTGTAAAGTGCTAAACATCACGTTTATTGAAAAGTAATGTTGACAATTTAAATTTAGAATTAACGGGGATTAGTAATTATCCTACGGCTCAACTAATCAATAAACAGAGTTTCAGGTACTCATCAACACTTCGAGTTAATTTTCTACTTATGGAGGGTCACAATGACCAAAAAGTACATTTTTCTTATATTCACCGCCTTAAACTTATCTGCATGTGGAAGTGGTTCATCTCCATCATCAGACACTCACCAAGACAACTCTTCTCTGACCGTATCCCAATCAATTCAAGCTAAAAGCATACTTTTGGAATGGAATAAAATTGAAGGCATTAAACATTATAAGTTGATACGTTATAGACCCTCGACTCAAGGTTTAATTAGCGAAGTAGTTGACCCCTCTATCACTGGTACTTCATATAAACTAAAGATCGACCTCGTCGATTTTGATGCCGCTTCTTCTGATTATGAACTGTTAGCCTGCAAAGATAATGATTATTGTCTTGTTCAATCCCCACAATTTCAATTAAAGAATCTAGAACAAACTGTCATCCGCGTTAAAACATATCTTGACCATTCTGAGTGGAACAACGTTCGATTTGGCGAAGCTATAACTTGGCAAAATGACCATTTAATTGTCAATTCAGGTAAAGATACAACTCGCGTAGTTGATATTTATACAAAGCAGAAAAGTGGCAATTATGGTTATGATGAATACATAGCTAATAGTACGAGCTATAACACTGACGGACAAAAAACAACGAATAGTCTGGTGGGCATAGGTAACACTTTCGAAGACATGATGCTTGCAACATCTACGTGTTCGACGAAAAAAGAAGCGCTAGTTCATATTAACAAAATGCACCACGATAATAATGGGCGTCCAAAACTTTCGCTTAAAAATTACAGCGATTCAAGTGGGCAAGCTTTAGCTAGTTCAGGTGAAAATGGCGGTATCATCATCATGGGAGACCCCGAAAAAAATGATGCAGGGGAAGTCTCATTCTTCATCAATAAAGACCTCAACTTTCCAGCAGCTCCTGAATCGGGCATAAAAACTTTACGTCACCCTAATGAGTTGAAACTAAAGCGTCCAGATGACCTAGCTGTAGATGCAAGGTTCGGTGCTAGTGTCGCTATTGCACAAGACAACGTTTTAGTTGTTGGTGCTCCTATGGATTCAATGCGAAAAGGGACAGGAAGCGAAGTCCAACACGGTGGTGCTGTCTATGTATACCGTCTTAATCCCTCTCCAAACGAATACAATGATATTTGGCACTTAGAAACCATACTGAAATTACCTATTCCAACTGAGAACAGTGGTTATGGGTCTTCAGTGACTATAAATAAAGACGCAGATCTCATTCTTGTTGGAGCTCCGGGGATCGATCAAGTTTTGAGTTATAGATACGATTCACAAAAAGGGTTTTGGTCAAACGTCGATACAATAGATCCAGTAAAAGCGTTTAAGGGGCAAAAGTTTGGTACTGGTATTTCGCTTAGTGACAATGGTTATCTAGCGGTATCCGCCCCGCTTGCCCCATGGCGTGGATTTGGTTTTCATCACAGCTCTGATACCTTAGAAGTTGGTGGCGACCCAGATGGTGCTGTTTATATTTACCACCTAACTAGCTATGGTGATCGAGACTATGCATGGGAAGGGGTTTTTACGGGTGATAGTGTCAGTGGTGTAAAAGAAGAGTTCGGAAAATCAATGATGTTTAAACCCGGCACTGACGAGCTTGCTATCGGAGCACCTGGACATCCTTCTGATCCTCTTCTCGATTGGAGTGACAATTCTTGGAAAGACGCTGGAGCCGTGTACATTTTCTAAATCAGTAAAGTAACTGTACATCAGCTGAAAAGGTATGAGGAACCAAACTACAACCCTCACTTGAGAAAAGTAATTAATGGAATCAATAACGTAGATATTCACATCTAGGGTTTTATTGTGATTTATTAATTAGTTTACGTTAGCGGATTATTTTACTGTTAATAAACTCGGTGACTTTACTTATACCCGTATCCATTGTTGATGGTATCAACCACTCTATAATTAATCAGAGCCAAGGTAAGTTATTATAAAGTTATATTTAAAATACTATTAGTCACTAAAAAGTAGGAACATTGGAATGAGATCAGGTTATGAAAGTGAACTATCACTTATTTTTGGTGGTGAAGATATAAAAATGGATCGTATATTATTTCTGTTGGAAAGAATTCATCAGTATGAGAGAAGTCTATATTGGATGAAAATGAAATTTATGGTCTTCGGAATGATAATTCCCACAATACTATCAATAGCTGCACTCTTTTTCTCAGTTATTAAATAAACCATTCACGTGTATTAACTTAGTCGTAAGGTCGAGTTTTCACTCGACCTATCACACTATACTCAATTCAAAAATCGTGATTCGAACCCAACATACGAGACTTGTCCATTTAGGCCGCTATACACATTCCTTTGAACAAGAGAACTGAAGCGAAAACTGCTTATTTTGTCTCGCGTTGATAAGGTATATCACACCTTACCTTACTGTTCGTAAATCCGAGTCTTCAAGTTCATCCGTTTAAAGCATATCGTTTCTCGACCATAAACTAGCACATAAAAAAAAGCTCCAATAGCGATATTGGAGCTTTTTATTTGTCTCTACCTAGCGTTAACGCCAGCTAAACATTCGCACTTCATTACCTTCTTCAGGTGTCTTAGGAATGTTTAAAGACAACGCCAAAGAAACCGCCGCCATCGCAGCACCAATGTAGAAAACCGTTGCAGGGGAAGACAGCCAAATCACACCGAATACAACAGGAATAACAACTGCCGCAATATGGTTGATAGTGAAAGACACACCCGCAGTGGAAGCCATATCAGCAGGGTCGGCAATTTTCTGGAAGTAGGTTTTGATTGCTAGAGCGAGAGCAAAGAATAGATGATCGATCACGTACAATGCTGCCGCCCATTCTGCACTTTGTACCAAGCCGTAACCGACAAACACACCAATCAAACCCACATACTCGAAGATAAGCGCTTTACGCTCACCCACTACACCAATGAACTTACCGATACGCTTAGCAAACAAGAAGTTAAACAGGTAATTAATTAAGAACAGTAGAGTAACGTCTGCCGCCGAGTAACCGAACTTCTCTACCATCAAAAAGCCTGCAAATACCGTGAATATCTGTCTTCTGGCACCACTCATAAATGTCAGCGCGTAGTAAAGCCAGTAACGCTTTCTCAGCACCAACTTCTTATTTTGCTGGGTCTTCGTTTGAAATTCAGGGAAGCCAAAAGTCATCACCAGTACCAGAACAAAACCTATGCCGCCAGTAATGCCATATACCCAAACGAAATCGAGCTTTAACTGCTCCAACATCACCCAGATAGAGCCGTAAGTAAGCAGAGATGCTAACGCACCAACCGAGATCATTTTACCTAGCATCTCTGGCGCTTCTTCTTTACTCAGCCATTGTAGGGATAAAGATTGCTTGAGGGTTTCAAAATAATGAAAGCCCGTCGACATCAAAATGGTGGTAAACAAAAGGCCAGTAAGTGAAGGGAACAAGCCAGTAATCGCCGTCCCGATAGTGAGCATAGCCAGCGATACCAACATGAAGCGCTGCTCGCGGATGAAAGCCAGCACAAACACCACAGTAAAAGCTAAAAAGCCCGGAATTTCACGAACACTTTGTAGTAAGCCGATATCGGCACCGTCAAAGTTCGCTTTCTCTATCACGAAGTTGTTCAACAGAGCCATCCAGCTCGAAAACGCGATAGGTACAACAATCGAAATCAATAATAAAAAGTTTTGCGGCGTTTTCCAGCTCGCCTTCGATGCACTCATAGCAGCCAAATCCTAAATAGTAATCCAGTATCATACTCCGGTTTTATGCCAAGTAACAAATGGTTAACTTCTTAGGATAAAAGCAACATTACATGACTTTCATCGTTTGCATAGGGGAGCGTGAAAACAGCAATCGACACCTTGAAATGATGAAACATTATGTTACATTTACATCCTACTTGATCACAACCAAGTGACGGGAATGACAAACCTGCGTAACACTCCTCTCTACTACGCGTATCCCAATATCAAAATTTCATTCTAAGCCTACCTGCACTTGCAGCGTCTGCGCTTCTGACTTTTATAATAATAACTCATTGGATTAACTATGTTTCCCATCTCTCATGAGGGGAAGTGGTTTCGATTTTTAATGGTATTCATATTCCTTGGTGCTGCCATGGAGACGGATATCTATCTACCCACATTTCCCGATATATTGAAGGACTTCAACACTGACGCGGTTATGGTGCAGCGCATTCTGAGCTATAACTTTATCGGCATCTGTATTGGTTCCTTACTCTATGGACCACTATCGGATCATTTTGGTCGCCGAAAGATACTAATGTTTGGTTTTAGTGTCTTCCTTGCTGCAAGTATCGGCTGCATTTTTGCTTTAAGTATCGAGCAATTACTAGCATTTCGACTGCTTCAAGGCTTTGGCAGTTCGGCGTGTGTGATCGTTGGTACCGCAATGATCTTTGATCTGTTTGATGAAGAACCCGCCGCCAAACTTATTGCCGATCTCAACACGTTAGTGGTCAGCTTGATGGCTTTTGCACCTCTTATTGGCGGCTGGATAAGTCTCCATATGGGGTATAAAGCAAACTTTGTCTTTATCGCCATTTTAGTACTGCTGTCTGCGACCAAATGTTTCTTCTTCTTACCTGAATCTTTGAGCAAAGATAAACGGAAGAAGGTCGCGCCTAAGCGAATAGCAAGCGACTATAAAACCCTATTGTCTTCGTCAGCCTTTTGGTACAACACGCTAGTGACGAGCTTAATTCTTGCCGCTTATATGATTTATGTTTCCAACATGTCGTTATTGTATATAGAGCAATTAGAAGTCAGCCCTGATCAGTTCCCGTTTTTCCAAATGGCAACACTGGGCACATTCGTCTTGGTGAGTTTGAATAACGCACGCTTAATCGACAGGTTTGGTACCGATAAATTAAAAAGTACTGGGCTTGGCTTAATATTTACCACCACGCTCATCTTTTTCTTATTACCGTCTGAGCAACTCAACTCACCATTCATCCTAACAGGGACGATGTGCTTGTTTTCAATAGGTGCAGGGTTATCGATTGGATTGTTCTTTGCTAAATCGATGCAAGTTTTTCCAGATCTAACAGGAATCGCAGCATCACTGGTGACGGCTATTCGCCTATTTATCGTTTCTGCAGCGATTGATTTAGGCAGTAATGCGTACGAAGGGACATCGGAGTCAGTCATACATGTGATGACCGCCGTCGTTATCTTTTTAGCGGCTATCTCCTCGCTCAATTACTGGCGTCAAAGCCGATTGAAACAGGCTGAGAATATGTAGTAAGTATCTGAGTAAAGAAGGGAGTTAGCCTCCCTTCTTTATTGATTGAATGCCTTTAAAGGGCTTTATAAAAGGTTAACCACTCGCCTCGTTCTAAGCCGCTAACGTTCACTCCAGTGATGCCACTCGAGGTTGTTGCGTTAGAAGGAGAGAATGAAAGATTAACATTTTTGAATTTATCAGAGATGCTACTTTCCGTTCCTGTTTGAGAAAGAATGTAGCCCAAGTTAGTAGAGTTCCAGCTTGAGTTTCCGCTGTCTTCCCATTTTTTAAGGAGTTCTTTTGTTACCAGTTGGCTGCCAACTTTAAGAGCAGGACCACTAATATTTCGGAATTGATAGTAATCTACTCCTGAAGAAGTCAGCGCAATCACTTTTTCAGCCAATACATACAAAGAGTTGATTGCCGAACTGCTCAACACCTCTTTCACTACCAAGGTTCTATTCGTGTTATCAACGATATAGAGAGTGTTCGCTGTAGCAACCGCACTTATTTTGCCATCCTTCGATGTTGCTATCTTACTGATGGTGGAATCGACATCCAACTCCCCAAGTACCGTTTGCTGAATCGAGTTTGAAACCCATTCAAGCTTGTTACTGTCTAGCCCCAACAAAATTTGCTGGTTCGCTACAATATTGGCTGTTTTCAGGTTCAACTTATCAATCGTCATCTTGGTGGATAAGTTAGTTGTATTAATAACCTCAGCCGCTAAATTGGCGCTCGAAAAATAATTCTTATAAACAATCAAAGCTTCACTTTGGTCGTAAGATGGCATGATCTGAGGCGAAGAGGACTTGAGTGCGTGGCGCCAATTATTCATCGCTAACTTGTCAGCACTTAGTAATCTAACCTCTTGCTGCGAGTAAATCGAACTACCAGTATTTTTAACTGCCAATAACGAGCCGCTTTGCAGCAGTGGAATCACTTTTGTAAAGTTATCGTTGATACATGATTGACTAGAATCAGGAGTTTCAGCCGGTTTAGGTTTCGGCGTAGGAATTGGCGGCAGCGTTCCTCCGCTTCGGCTACTGTAGGTATCAATCTTAAACGCCTTTGCACCACTATTATTATTGGTACTCGTTAGACTCGATAAGAAGATGCCGTTGGCACCTTTACTATTACAAATATCACTCTCCGTCGGTGAGGCGTAAGACGTAGGCTTATAAACTTTATAGGCTTGGCTACCATTCAATGTAGGTACTAACTGAATGATTTCATTAGACTCTACCGGTATCTCTACGCCACCAGTTCCGCCTCCATGGTGGTCATCATCGTCGTCATCGTCATCGTCATCATGATCGTCATCATGATCGTCGTAATCGTCGTCATGAGAACGAATACTAATCAAGCCAGAATTAGCTTGGGACGCCAAACCATTATCAAGAGTCACTGGCTTATTACGTGAAGAGCTATCGATTTGCATCACGACATCATTCGCCGTTAGAAACACTATCTGACTACTCGCTGGATTCAGAGCGATAGATTTGGCACCAAAGAATTCTGGCACCGATTGAGAACCGCGAACAACCAGAGCATCCTCTATTTGCAAGTGCCTCGAAGCAGTTCCCGCGACATCGACGCCTGAAAGGTCCAACGTTTTATGCTCGATCATGAGGTCGAGAGCATGGGCAATATTTGTGTATGCAGCTTGCTTTCCGTCAGTTTGTGCCTTTTTCAGCGATTTTAGCAACACATTAGACTTATCTTTAGGTCCATACGTTGTGTCTAGTGAGGCAAAATTCACACCGACATGATCACCTAATTTACTTTGAAGCGATGCTTTAGCCTGTTCTATATCGTTGCTAATCGTTGGATTAAACATCATCTCGCTATGAATCAAAGTAGTGAAAGGCGTCACCAGCTCCATACCAGGAGAAGCGGTTAAAATTGCACCATCATATTGCCTCTGTTGTGCATACCCGGAAACGTCTGTAATGAGTTTTTCTTGCTCACTGCATACACCATTCAGATCTGCATCAGCACATACTAATGAACTTTGAAAAGCATGGCCTGAAGTGGTCGCTCCAACTGGATTCTCTCCATCAGAACTCCCCCCACACCCTGCGACCATTAGGGCACTAGATATAGCTAGTGACAATTTGCATACTAAAAATTTATTGCGCATTTTTTCGACCGATTCACCTAGTTTATTGTTGTATGAGTAGTATTTTATTTTGCCATTAAATCACTTAACCAAATAAAAGATCAAATGATATTGATAACTACTATCATTTAAATTAATATTCTCAGCCTTTCTAGCGGGTAATTTATAAATCTTTGGAGTTCAAGTGGTAAGGAATCCATACAAATTGGCGGGTGTTTCACTCGTTTCTACAATGCTTGTTGCTTGTGGTGGTGCAGACTCAGATCCCAAGCTTAGCCAGTCACAAACTCAGCCAAAATCCTCGAATATTTCTGGTATAGCGTTAGATGGTTATTTGCACAAAGCCAAGGTCTGTTTAGACAAAAATGGCAATGCGATGTGTGATTCTGCCGATGGAGACATTGCGACAACGGACGCCAAAGGACAATTCCAACTTGATGTCGACGATGATCTGGCTCAATACAAAGTGCTGGTTGAAGCCGTAGCAGGCATAACCGTAGATATGGACTCCCCCAACCAAGCAATTGAGTCTGGGTTTACCTTAGAAGTACCAAGCAACAACTCGGACGTCGTAAGCCCGGTTACCTCACTGATTGCCAGTGTGTCAAAGACCAGCGGTATCAGCTTCGATGATGCGACTGAGCTTGTTGCCAACGACCTAGGGATCGACAAAAGCCTAGCATTGGGTGATTACTCTGCTTCAAATTCAGCAAAAAGCCGTGAAGTGCATATGTTTGCGCGCGGTGTGACTCGCGTACTGCAAGAAGCCCAAAAAGCTTCGGTAGACGCAGGTGTCGACCAAGTTAACGCCCGTAAAGGTGCAATGTATAAACTTGCTGATCTTGATTTGGTCGAGTTCAAAGCCAAAACAGATCGACTTTCACATGGTGCGTCTGGGACAGACAGTGCTCTAGAGCAACTCGGCAAGGAGTACCGAGAGCAGCTCAAAGTCTCGCAAGAAGATATCGACGGCAGTGAAATCGTGGTTAAGCCACCAGCGCCCAAGCACGGTAAAGTCAATGATGCATCAGATACTTTCAACTGGCAGTTTGTGCGTGGATTCAACCAAAACACAGATTACGAATATTCCTTAGATTCCGGTAGCACCTGGTCGACTGTCATTCGCAAACCGATTGTGGTTGGAGAACAGGCATTCGATAAAGGCGCTATTCAGGTTCGAGTCGCAGCCTCTAGTGCACGTAATACCCCGGCAGGTAAACCGCTTCTTTCAAACAAAGCATTTACGCTTACGACAGTCCCAGCAGCACCCGCTTGGGTCACCGTGGACAATGCGGGCAACGAATTCGATTGGGCGCTGGTCGATTCTTTTAATGAATTATCTCTTTACGAGTACTCTCTAGATAACGGTGCTAACTGGGTAAAAGCAACCGAAAAACCTCAACGCATTCAAGACTTAGATATTCCAGCTGGGCATCTAAAAGTACGTATCGCGAAGGACGACTCCCTAGGTCACCCGACTGGTTTAAGTGCTATGTCAGACAAACCGATGACAGTAACCCCGGCGCAACCAGTAAAACCTGTACTGGACTTTGCAAACGACAGCACTAATCAGATCAACTGGCTTTGGGTCTCTGGATATGATGCGCCATCTTTCTACGAGATTAATCTAGGTAACGGTTGGAATACTGTCACTGAACTTCCCTATGTGGTTGGCAACGTTTCACTTCCGGCTAACAGCATCTCTATCCGTGTAAAATCCAATGTGCAAGATGCTCGCCCCGCAGGCAATCCACTAGTGATTGGTACGGCTTTCACTCGCTCAGAAAACCAGCCTGTTGCGCCAACCCTGCCGATTATTGATGATGCTGAAAACACGTTTGCGTGGACAGAAGTTACAGAGTTTGCAGGCAAAGACTTCTACGAATACTCACTAGACAGAGGTCTTACATTTAGCCCGGTAACTAGCAACCCACAAGCAATCCCAGATGAGACGTTTGCTAAGGGACAAGTCTGTGTGAGAGTGAAAGCAGGAACAGACCCTCAACATGATCCTGGTGAAACGCTATGCTCAGATAAGCCATATTCGGTAACACCTGACAAGCCATCGGCACCAACATCTCCAATCACTCACGATGGGTTAGACACATTTGATTGGACATTCGTAACAGGCTTCTCAGAAGTTGCGGATTACGAGATCAATGTACTCAACACAGGTTGGGCAACGGTTACTCAGAAACCTTATCAATTAAACGATCAAGCTTACGCTATTGACTCAATTCAAGTGCGAGTCAAACGAGATCCAATTACCGGTCGTCCTAGTGGATCAGAGCTGACAAATGATGCTGCGTTTACCGTTCGTCCATCAGCACCCACTGCTCCAACGGGCCTAGTGGTGAACGATATAGACAACACGCTAGATTGGACATACTTTGGCGAATTCACACAACCAGAGCATTTCGAAATCACGCTCGACTCAGGTTCTACTTGGACTAAAGTCACCGCAAAACCGGTTGTGATCGGTAACGTCGACAAGAGTATCGGTGAGGTTCAATTGCGCGTCGCTCAAAACCCGACGAATGGCATGCCTCATGGCGTAGCAGCATTAACCACACAAGCCTTCACCAAAGTGTTTGAGATTCCAGCACCAACATCGCCTGAGGTAACCAACACTTTTACTGGCTCAAACCCAATCAAGACCAATGGTTTTGAATGGGACTACTTAACGGCTAACGTTGATGGTCAATCTGTTCGCTTTGATGAAGCCGAATACTATGAATTCACCAACGACAAAGGCCTGACTTGGCAACCTGCTGTTTCAAACCCACAGTTCATTGGCCCTGAAGCATATGACAAGGCTAATGTCGGTATCCGACTAAAAGCACATGCGAAAGAAGGTGTCGCAAACTCGACCAGTGACACGCTTTGGGCAACAGCAGCAAGCAGTCGCTTTACCGCCCTAAAATTCGTACCAATGAAAACCCGTTCACAAGCTGCTGATTTTGGTTACGGTGGATCATGGAATACGTACTCGCTCAATTGTATTGCTGAATACGATGATAAAGGGCAAGGGGAGCCGACGTTTTGGGCGGAGCGATTCTCTTCAGAAACCGATACCGCCTTCGATAAAGTCGCTCGACTGATTGCTTGTGATATCACTGGTTGGACGCTTCCAGATACTAGTGAAGTGATCACGTTATCGCAGAGAGATCCTGCAACACTGCCATCAAATCTAAGAAGTGGTTACTTGGTATCGAATCAGTCAGTGAATGTGCTAGCGGATAAAAATGGCGTCGCTGTCACTATCAACAAAGGCCAAGAATCTGTTGAGCAGTATTACTCCAAATACGCATACGCTAAATGGCAATTGCCATCAGGTGCAGAGTTACTCACTGGTGTAGATAGCGCTACGACTGAAATAGCCGCCTTTCTGAGTACACAAGATACGAAGATTAACGCTACGGAGCTTTATTTAGAAACCTGGCTAACCGCCAACCAATCTAAGAGCAAAGGTTACGCTGCATTAGAAACGGAAGCTAAAGCTAAAGTAGCAGAACTGCAGGCTTTGACCCAACCATGGTCAGATGATCTTAAGAATACGAAGCTAAAGCTAAAAGCTCTTGAATTTCAAGCATCTGTTGCTCAAAGCCGAACTGATGCTGAGAGCCTTGAATTCATTAACAAGGTCAAAGCGTATAAGGAGCAAGTCGCTAAATTAGAGCAAAACACCGTTGTACTAAGCGCATTAGTCTCTGGTTCTGAATTTGCTCAAAAGTTGGCGTTCATGCAGCAAAAGTCCGTAACTCTATCAAGCTCAACCAACGCACTAAGCTCTGCGTCACTGGCTAAGGATATTCACCAGGCAAGTTTAGACCTGTACAAGGCTATCTCAGACCTCGAGCATCAATATGGAATGGTTAATTCGTTCGTAAGCGAGCTGAATACATCAACACAAACGCTAGGCTCGGAGTTTGCCACCCTAAGTACATTGTTCCAGAAGTTTGTCACTGAGATGAACACGACGGCCACAATCCACAACCTAGTACAATCAAAAGTGCTAGCAAAAGATGGACTGAAACTAGCAAAAGACAATGGCTTTAGCGTTTCTCAAGCAGATGCGACCGTAAGCAGCCGCTTCGCTAAATTGGACGAATTAGGCAACTACCTACCAAAAAGCACTACCTACCAACAAGGCTGGCGTTGTGTTGAGGACACTAACATCACTGGCAAACGCCGAGTTTGGACACTGCTCAAAGACGGTCGACCAAAAGGTGCTGACGATCTTGCTTATGACGCTTCGGCATCTGGTGTAGCAAGTGTCTTAGGCAGTAACGGCCTGTTAGAAAGCACTAATGATGCGAACTTATGTGGCTTCAATGATTGGAAAGTACCGGCGCTGTCTCAGCTACTTTCACTACAAACTAAAGCAATCTCTAGCTCAAACTCGACCATAACAATCGATACCGATGCATTCCCTCATCACCGAGGGCTGGATCCGGAGTATGACAAATCTAGCTATTACGGTGGTGTAATTTTTTACTACTGGTCGAATCAAGCAAAAGACACAAAACAATACATAACAAACTACAGCTCTGAGCGCAGCTACCAAGATGTCCGTCGTTCGGAAGTCGGCGGTACTAAAGATGCAGTCATCTTAGGACGTCTGGTTAGAGAGAAGGCAAACACATACCAATATCTAGATATGCAAGGAAACGTTGTTGCCGATCGCCAAAATGCCATTTGCGCGCAAGACACTGACAGTAAGCTCGTTTGGCAACTGTTTACCAACGGAGACAGCAGTCGTTTCAAGAAATACGTAGAGGTAACACCTTTAATTTCAACACGAAATACACAAAAGGTGTGTGGCAAAGCGAACTGGCGCTACCCATCGAAAGCAGAGCTGTATGGATTACTTCCTATCAATGCGGATGTCTTTAAGTTTAACGAAGTCACTGGTGGAGGTTATTCCAACCATAGCTCCTATATCACCAGCGATCCCGCTCCTTATGGTCGTGTCCTCGGATTGAATATGACAACCATGGATGAAAGCCAAGTTGGTACTCAAAGTTACGACGGCCGCTACCTATACCGACTTGTTGCCAAATAGGCACTAAAACCTCTTATTAATTACTACAACAGCCTCTGCTGAGGCTGTTTTCATCTAGGAAACAAGAAATGTTGAACAAGAAAAAGCAACGCGGTGCAGCCGCAATCGAATACGCCATTCTCGCAGCAGCAATGGCAGTTGTACTACTCAATTTTGTTGGCGGTGAGAACGGTGAGCTAACAGAAGCTATCAGTGACGCCTACGGTACTGTAGTCGAAAAGCTAAAAGACGCACAACAAGCCTCAGAGTAAGCCCGTTTATTGCAAATTAAAGGAATAGTTATGACTGCCAAGCGACTCATGTTGCTGTCGTTATTTTGCTCGGTGCTCGGAATATCCGTTTTACTGTTGAGCCAAACCAATAGCGAGTCTGCGACCACTTCTTCTAAACAAGCCGTTAAGCAAACGGTCAAAGTGTTGGTTCCAACTCGCACGATAGAGATAGGTCAAGCCTACACACCAAACTCGTTCCGATGGAAAGAGGTTCCACAACAAGAGTTGGAAAACTACATCGACCATGTGACACCAGAAGATATTTCTGCTGATCACTCTATGTCGGGGCTTGCGCGTACCAAGCTTGTCAAAGACTCGATATTGTCGAAAGCGGATATTACCGAGCCAGAAGGCGGCTACTCGCTTTCATTAAAGCTACAACCAGGTTATCGCGCTATCTCAGTGCCTGTTGATCAGGTGACATCAAATTCGGGCTTTATTGAGCCGGGCGACCGCGTAGATATTCTCCTGCTCGGTTCACAAGATGGTGAGCTGCTTCGTTATGGCAATTCATCGCAGGGTTTGTATGTCACAACGATCGCTCATGATGTGAGAGTCTTGGCATTTAATGACAAGCAAACGGCTGAATCTTATCAAAAGGCCCGCGAATCTAATCATTATGAAAACGGTATCCCTGACGACAGCAGTGTCTCTTTAGAGGTAACCCCTGAGCAAGCAAACCAAGTTGTTTTGGCTAAGCAATTAGGCAAGTTAACACTTGTCTTACGCGGGCAAAACGAAGACCCAAGTCAAACTCAGCACGCAAATTCAGCGACGCTGAAAGCCATCTCACCAGACACAACTCAGGTACTGCCTGACGTCGGTTTGGTGGAATTTAGAGCCGACAACAAAACGATCAACAATAAAACCGGAGCTGATAACAATGGCTAGTACCTGTCGTTGGTGGGGGATTCTCCTGCTATCAAGCCTGTGCCTCTCTTTTGCGTCAGCAGCATCTGCGCTTGATGTAACAATCAATGAGGCAAAAATGATTCGCTTACCAGAAAAAGCGAAGTCGATTTTCATCTCTAGCACCCACATTGCGGATTACCAGACATTAACCAACACCAAGGTGATGGTATTTGGTAAGCGAGCTGGCAGTGCCACTATCACTGTTTTGAACGAGCAAGAACGTGTCATCTATACCAATAAGATTCGCGTGACTCACAACAGCCACGAGTTCAATGAACTGGTCAAAAACAAGTTCCCAGAAGCGTCCGTAAAAGCGGAATCTCTGGGTGGAAAGCTATGGCTAAAAGGGCAAGTACCTTCACCTATGATGGCGCACAATATCGTGTCTTTAGCGAAAGGCTACCTGTCTCCTATTGTTGACCAAACCCAGCAACAAGAAAGCTCAAACACTCAAAACAATGCAGGTAGTAGCAATACGACGACGAAAGATCAGCCAATGCAATCCAATGAAGATGAGCTGATTAATCAATTGGTTGTGACCATGCCAAACCAGGTCAACATTCGAGTGAAAATCGCTGAAGTATCGAGAAATGTTTCTAACAAATTGGGGATCAAGTGGGGTTCTATCGCAGGTGGTGTTGGACAGTTTTCATTCTCAAAACTGCCGAACATCAGCAGTTGGACTAAACCAAGCATAACCGCACTGATTGATGCATTAGCGACAAACGGCATGATGTCTGTACTGGCTGAGCCTAACTTGACGGCGATGTCCGGCGAAGACGCTGAGTTTCTGGTGGGTGGCCGGGTTCCATTGCCTTTGATCACTGCTGATACGACTCAAATCGAGTACCAAGACTTCGGTGTAAAACTCAACTTTACGCCAACGGTGCTCAGTCAAAATCGCATCAGTTTAAAGGTGAATCCTGAGGTCAGTAACCTCTCCATCGAAAGCCAACAAGTGATACATGGGACTAACTTCCCCTCTTTTACTAGTCGTAGCGCTGCTACCACCATCGAATTGGCCAGCGGACAGAGCTTTGCCTTGGGCGGCTTATTGAAATCAGAAGACATTGAACAACTGCAAAAAGTGCCGCTTATCGGTGAAATACCTGTACTAGGAAGTCTGTTCCGTTCAACTGAATTCACTCGCCGAGAAACAGAGTTGATCATCATTGTCACGGCTTACCTAGTGAAGCCAACTCGTTCAGATTCGATGCAGCTACCAACCGACGGTCTCATTCCACTAAGCGATGTAGAACGTCTTCTAGCATGGCCAAGAATTCAACGTAAAAGAACACACGACCAAGACACATACACCGACAACCACAAGCCTCGCTTGCTGGGTGACAACGGGTTCTATTACTGAGGACATCATGAATAAATTATCCTTATTGCTCCCTGCCCTATTTGTGTTTGCGGGATGCGCACCTACGCCAACCACTCAGCAACCATCTGTCGATGTGGTGTCTGTGACTAACAAGTTCTCTCTAACGCTTGCCGGGAAAACACTGTCGGCTCAGGAAAAGGCGGATCTTTCTGACTTTATCGCTCGTCGAGGCAGCGCGAGTAGCTTGATGATCAAAATAGAAAAAACGACGCCGAAAGGTGAAAAACAGCTCGAGAAAGTAAGGCTTCACCTTATCGAATCAGGCCTCTATCCATCACAAATTTGGGTAGCAGACGAAGCAACAGAAGGTAAAGGCGACATCACTATTTTAGTCGAATCTTACCGCGCTAAAGTCACAGCCTGTGACGCGGGTAAAACGCCAAGAACCACGCTCAACGCCTACCGCACTCAGCGCAATTTTGGGTGTGCAAATGCCAACGCGCTTGCACAAATGGTCGCCAACCCTAAAGACCTAATCGTCGGTCAACCGATCAGTGGTTCTCAAGGGCAGAAAGCCGTGTCTAGTATCGATAACTACTTTGCTCCACCAGCCCAAAGCCAACAGACAAATAATGCTTCTTCGACGACCACGCAAGGAGGTTCGCTATGAATCAAGTACACCAGTTAACGGTACTGATCGCAGCGTCTGAGCAACTTGATACCCTAGCGCTTTCGCACACACTGAATGACTTTGGTATTCACAACATCACTGTCTCTTCAAATCAAGAAGACGACGTAGTGCGACACGTGCTGAAGCATGGCATCAAGACAGTATTTCTCGATGTGTTGAATTGTGAGCTGGCAGAGTCGAAACAAGCCGTGCTGCGCTTGATTAAGCGTACAGGTTGTCAAGTTATCGCTATTGGCCACTCAGATGAAATTTTCATCTACCGTGGCATGCTGGCATCAGGCGCGAGTGACTACCTAGTACCTCCTGTGACTCCACAAGATCTGGAACACGTTTCTTTCGCAGCTTTACAAAACAGCAGCGAAAAACGAAATGAAAAAGTCATCTCGGTTGTCAGTGCAAAAGGTGGTTCAGGCAGCAGCACCATTACTGCAACCCTTGCACAGCAACTTGCGGAGCTCAACAAGAAAGTGGCTTGTCTAGACCTAGACTTTTCAATGGGCGATTTAGATCTGCTACTTAATGTTGAGGGGAACTCAGCATTGATCGAGCTTTTACAATACCCAGAGAGACTAGACCCGTTAGTGTTCGAACGTAGTGGGATCAGCGTATCTGCAAAGCACACCCTCTTTACTGGCTATCTACCTTTAGATGCCACACCATTTTGGCCACAAAAGAGCGCTTTAGACCAATTTACCAAGTTTTGCCTACAAAACTCAGACTACCTATTAGTGGATATCCCAACTTACTCTTTGCGTGATCAAGTGGGCTTTGACGCACTGAAAAGTGCCGATATCCGAGTGATTGTCGTTGAACCTACACTCGGCTCTATCCGCAATGCCGGCCAGATCATCAAACGACTTCAGAATCAAACCGACTCCCAAACGCTTGTTGTGCTCAATCACACCAAGTCTGATTCAGGCTCAATGATTTCAGTTAACGATGTGAAAAAGTCGTTAGGTGTACCGGTAGACGTTGTCATTCCGTTCTCCCCAAACCACTTTTTGAGCAAGTCATCACTTGGTCAACCTGCCCACAAAGGCAACAGGAAAGTGAAAGTGGCATTCAATTCTTTGGTTGAATTAATCACAGGTGAATCGCAGCAAAGCAGCCGCCGTTTTTGGAAGCGAGGTGCATAATGTTTGGTCAAAAAGCAAACACGGTTGATCCGATTGAAGTCAACCAAGCTCGGTTGCATGAAACGTTAACATCCGCTCCTTCGCTACGTGATCATTATCATGTGATTCATGAAGAGATCATCAAGGCAATCGATCCATCAGCGGTTGTGAGTTTAAGTGCGTCCGATCTTGAAGCTCGAATTTCAGAAATGGTATCGGAAATTGTGGTCTCTAAGCAGCTACCACTCGGTCATCAGGATGTGACTCATTCTGTAGAACAGCTCTTAAATGAATTTCTAGGGTTGGGACCACTACAACCACTGATTGAAGACCAAACGGTCACTGACATCATGGTCAATGGTTACCGTGAAGTTTACGTCGAGCGTTCAGGCAAACTGCAAAAAACCACGGTCCAATTTCGTAATGAAGAGCAGCTTCTCAACTTAGCGCGACGCATCGTGAGCAAAGTGGGTCGACGAATCGATGAATCGAACCCATTAGTTGATGCAAGGCTAGACGACGGCAGCCGTGTCAATGTCATGATCCCACCGCTCGCGCTTGATGGAACCTACATCTCTATCCGTAAGTTCAATGAAAAGAAGCTGACACTGAGCCAATTGGCACAGTTTGGTGCGATGTCGAATTCGATGATTAAGCTTATTGATATTATCGTTCGCTCTCGTCTCAACGTTCTTGTCGCGGGTGGTACCGGTGCAGGTAAAACCACCCTGCTTAATGCGATGTCTTTCAGCATCTCGCCTCAAGAGCGAATCATCACCATTGAAGACACAGCTGAACTGCGCCTGCAACAACCCCATGTGGTGCGTGCAGAAACTCGCCCAGCCAATGCAGAAGGTTTAACGCCGATTACTCAAAGAGAGTTAGTACGAAATGCCCTACGTATGCGACCAGATCGCATCATTTTAGGCGAAGTTCGTGGCGATGAAGCCTTTGAGATGATGCAAGCAATGAACACTGGCCACGATGGTTCGCTGTGTACACTTCACGCCAACTCTGCAACGGATGCACTGGTGCGAATGGAGAACATGCTAATGATGAGCCAAGCGACGCTGCCTCTATTTTCACTACGTCGCCAAATCGCCGACACCATTGATGTAGTTATCCAAGTAGAGCGAATGCGTGATGGCAAAAGGCGCATTGTTTCAATAACCGAGGTACAAGGATTAGAGGGCGAGCAATACGTCACTCAAGAACTGTTCGCCTTTAAAACGCTATCGGAAGACCAGCAAGGCAACCTAATTGGTGAATATAAGAGTGCCAAGTGCGTACCAAGCTTCAACGAAAAAGCGAAATATCACCAGTTAGACGCTCAACTCAGGGTGGCAATGGAGCTTGAAGCCGGATGATTCTTGTTCTTACTATTTCTGCGCTGCTGGCTACGGTTTGGTTAATCAAGCTCAACTCAAAACAAGCCATTGTTAATAAGCGACTGTCCTTGGTATCTGGTTCATACAAAGCAAGCCCTGCAGACGTTTCTATCAAAAAGTCGAGCCATCAGCGCACCAACAAACTGCATGCGTTCTTCCTGCGAATCAATGCCTTGCTGCCTGTTTGGGATAAGTATTTCATCGCCTCAATGATTGTTGGCTTTCCAGTTGCTGGTTACCTGTTAGTACCAGAGCTTCCAGTACATCTTCGATTGCTTGCAGCAGTTGGGCTGTGGCTCATATGTACCTGTGCCATAGTGTTTTATCGCAGAAAGAGACAAGTAGAAGAGTTTGAAAAAGACATCATCAACGTCCTTGGATTGATTTCTAGAGCGGTTTCAGCAGGGTTATCTATCCCACAAGCGATTGATCAAGTGGCACAAACGCAACCTGGTTTGTTAGGGCGCGAGTTCTCTTACCTTCGCGATAATCTCGCGCTTGGCCTTAGTCTTCGCCAGAGTCTCGATGATGCGTGCATTCGTCTTCCTTACAGCAGCTTTCGTTATTTCTCTGTTGCACTGATCCTTAACCAATCGAATGGTGGTCAACTGCGCGACATTCTTCATAGCTTAAGCCGAACCATGCATGACAACCGTGCGATGAGAAAGAAGGTGAAGAGCCTAACCTCAGAGCCTCGCATCACAGCGTTATTTCTCTCTGTCTTACCCATTGGGTTGCTAGGTGGCATCTATTTAATTGAGCCCTACATGATTAAGCAGCTGTTTAACACTGAACTGGGTCAGCGAGTGCTGACCTATGCATTAATTAGCATCAGCATCGGCACCTTAATTTTGAATGCTCTGACTCGCAATAAGAGGTTCTCATCATGATGTATGTTGCCATGTTGCTATTGGGATTAGCTGTTCTTCTCACGCTGATTGCACACCTATCTTCGTTCAAACGAGACGTTGTGGCTGAGCGACTGAATCGCGTATCAAGCTATTCTTCAAAGTACAAAAACACGTCGGGTAAGTGGCGCTTCCAAGGTGAGAAATCTCGACGTCAAAAGCTAGTTCTGATTGGTTGGCTTAACCCAAATGCAGAGATGTACTTTTTAGGGCTTAGATTAATCACCATGACCGTAGGTGCTGTTACTTGGTACGCCACTCGCATTCCAGTGCTAACGATGAATTCGGCGGCAGAGTGTATTGCTATCGGCATCGTGGTCGGCATTCTATTCGATCGCATTCTTGAATGGCGAGTGAACCAAGTTCGAATGCAGATCAGCCGAGTAATACCCGATGCCGTCGACCTAATGGTGGTGTGTGTTGCATCTGGCTTAACACTCGAAGCGGTATTTCGCTGCGTTGGTGAAGAGATGCGTTCGATCTCCCCTGCCTTGTCACGAGAATGGCTGTTAACCGCAACTGAGATCTCTGTTCTCGATTCACCACAAACGGCACTCAACAACTTAGACAAACGTGTCCAACTGTCTGACATCAACAACGTTGTCACTACCATGAACCAAGCGCTGCAATACGGTACGCCTATCGCGGATGCCCTCAAACTGATCGCTTCAGATAGCCGTCAATACCACTTCTTAGAACTGGAAGAGTGGGTGGGGAAAATACCAGCCAAAATGTCATTCCCTTTGGTGGTTTTCATCATGCTACCTGTGGTGGGCATCATCGTCGTGCCAATCATGTTGTCTCTTACACAAACTCTGGGGGGCTTATGAGAACCATCCCGTTATTCTTTTTGTCGCTGATATTGTTCGGCTGTCAATCAACCAACCACGTTGAAAAAGATACCGCCGAAAACATGAAGGTGGCAGAAGTTGCGTTAATGAATGGTAAGCCAGAGAGCGCCATGGATCTCTACCGAAAAATGTTGGTATCGAAGCCCAATGACCCGCAGTTACTGCTGTTGATGGGCTCCGCAGCCAATCAAGCCAGTCGTTATGACGAAGCACTGCATTACTTAAAGCGTGGTATCGAGCTTAATCAATCCAATGCGATTTACCGTGAGTTAGGCCGTTCATGGTTAGCTTTAGGTGAGCTTGAACAAGCGACCTCGGCTCTTGAAGAGTCTGTTCGACTAGAAGCTTCCGATGACGTTGCTCAAAATAGCTTAGGAGTCAGTTACTCGCTCAATAAGCAGTATTCCAAAGCCAGAGAGTGTTACTCAAATGCGCTTAGCTTAATGCCTTCAAGCAACGAATACCGAAACAACCTCGCTATGGCTTGGATACTCGATGGTAAACCAGATCAAGGGATTCGTATTCTGCACCCGATCTTTGTCAGAGGTGAAGCTAGCGTAAAACTCCAGCTTAACCTTGCTTTGGCTTACGCACTTTCTGGTGACAGCGAGTCTGCAAAAGCAATCGCTCGTGAACACTTATCGCAACCGGAATACGCTAACAATAGCTTGTATTACCAAGCTCTAGCCGCTCACGCTGATCGAGGAGAACAATAATGCTCTCTCGTCAGAAAGGTGCGAATAGCGTTGAGTTTCTAATGATCACCCTACCGTTTCTATTGCTGATAATAGGGGTCTTTGAGATCTGCCGCCTGCTGCTAGTCAGCATCATCTTCGATGTCGCCGTTCATGCAGGTGCTCGAGAAGTCAAAACTCAACCATTTGGTCCCATATCAAACCAAGTTTTCATCGACACTATCGACAGTTTCCCACTGATCGAACGCAGCAAGATCAAGTTGTCTCAACCTTTGTACGTTGAAAACCTACCGGACTTAGTTAACAGAAAAGCGGCACCGATAAGCAAAGCAGTATTGGGGGAATACACGGTGTCTTACGCATTTTCATTCGCTCTACTGCCTAGCCTTTCAACTCGTTTTTTAGAACGTACCGGCCAAATGACAACCTTGGAAAGAAAGGTATTGGTGAGTTATGACGGTTAATAACACACACACCAAAAAACAAGCGGGATCAGCAGCCGTGGAATTCCCATTTGTCGTACTCGCGATGATGATCATTCTGTGGGGGTTCGTTGCTGTCTACCGCTTATTCAGCCTGCAGACTCAGTTAGACAATGTTACCTACAACCTAGTGAATGCGATTTCTTCAACTCAACTCAAACCTGAGCAAGGTAAGAATGGTTTACCCGAGACTCTAAAAGGTCCATTGATCGTACTCGCTGAAAATTACCTGCCGAGTAGCATTGTCCGTGGCGATATTGGACTTTTACTTGAAAGTCGTGTCTTTGATATTGCTACTTCAACGTGGGAATACAAACATCTGTATGCGGGAAGCGACTGCCAAAGTGATCGACCGATTGAACAGCTTACGGACATGCTCGTTGTGGGCAGCGGCGATCCTGCGTTGGATGGAAGACCGTCCACCCTGGTTCAGCTGACCTTATGCGTGGAGACACCATTTAGCTACGAACGGCTCGCTCTTCCAAAAAGCTTAAAAAGCTCATCAGTAGTGGTAGGTAAGCACTATGGTTAACTCAATGTTTATCGGCCTGGCCCGTCAGCAAAAAGGTTCGATCACCCTTTCCTTCTTGGCACTGCTGACCCCTGCACTATTTATCGCCGTCGGCACTTTGATGATATCGGCGCAAGTGATGGTTTCTAATCGAGCCGCGCAAGCCGCTGACTCTGCCGCATTAGCTTGTGCTTTTGCTGATGAGGCGACTCTGAGAATGATGCGCGCATACCAAGATTACTATCACCCGACACTGAAAGGTGTAAGTGGATTAACACCGAAAAACCAAGAGTGTCGAATTAGCCTAGGTTACTCCGTTACACCGTTATTGCCTCATTTCAGTTATAGACGCGATGACCAAAAGGTGACTGCAACAGGTGGAGGCTTTAAGGGGGTGGTTGAAAGCAAACACTCTGCGATTCCAACAGAGTTGGTACTAGTGCTCGACGTATCTGGTTCCATGGGCTCAAACATGTCGTCACTAAAATCCATTTTGTCGAACGCATTGAATACGATTCAATCTCAGAGCAATAACGCTAACGATTTAGATTCAGTAAGTATTTCTATCATTCCTTTTGACTCTGGGGTGGCAACACATCGCCCGCCCTGGTTATCCAAAGAAGCAGCCGGAATCTACTGTATCGATGGACTTAGCTATCGTAATGGCGATTTCTCTGCGGCGCTGACCGTAGATAACCTCGCGACACTGCATTCAGAGCGACCTGTGAAGTTTACACCGCCAAGTAAGTGGTTAAGCGACTGCAATCAAGACTCACCAATGTTGCCATTGACCAACGTATTTTCCAGCGTCCAAAACTCGATAAACAGCCTAACTGCAAACGGTGGTACTCGCTCTTATCAGGGTTTGGTATGGGGAGTGAGACAGCTTATCCCAAGTTGGCAACAAGCATGGGGAATAAACGTAAGCACTGTACCCGAAACTAGAAGAAAACTGGTGTTATTCACCGATGGCGCTGACGAAGGAGACGCGTTCAATCAATTGGTAAACGCTGGTTTTTGCACTACGGCTATCAAGCAATACGGCATCGAAATGAATTTCATCGGCTATGGCGTCAGCCCATCTCGAATTACTCAATTCGAGAACTGTGCAGGAAATCCTTTACGCGTATTCAGTGCCACCAATACGACACAACTTAACGAGTACTTCTCCGACATTTTGGCGGTTGAATACTCGGCAAGCATCCGACTCACTCGCTAATTCAAACAAAGCGTTTGATTCAAAAGCATCGAATTTAAAACAGATAAATTAAAAACAATATGGAGAAACAAATGTTTACACGAGCCCTAGCCTTATTGGCGCTGTGCCTTTCTTTACCTGCATTGGCTTATCAAGAAGGCGATGCTTTATCGCAAGACGTTATCAAGAAACTGCAACTCAACAACGAGGAGCTCACCATTGTCGACTTCTTTGCTGAATGGTGCGTTTCTTGCCGAGAAGAGCTTCCAGAAGTAAACCAACTCTACAAAGAACTTAAAGGCACCGGCGTGACATTCAAAGGCGTTGATGTCGATGAGGATGTTGAAGTTGGCCTTGAGTTTCAAAAGCAGCTCGGATTGGAATTCCCAGTAGTCAACGATCCAGAGCAAGCATTGATCGCTGAGTTTAAACCTATCGGTATGCCTGCACTTTATTACATCTACCAAGGCAAGGTTATCAAGATTCGATTTGGCGCAATCAACCACATTGGCGACGTCATTACTGATGACCTAGTGAAAATGGGAGTGCAGCTGTGATGTTGATGAAAGCCACCCTTGTTGGATTGCTCGCTATTCCAATGACCGCGAACGCCGCTCTTGAACTCGACCTTAGTGGTTTAGGAAAAAAGCCCGTTGAACAGCAAACCAGTAAGAACAGCACTAATAGCGATGGTCCCATCGTAGAAGAAGAGATCATCTCGAGCACGGTTTACTCCAGTGGCGGCACACACTCAAACCAAACTACCAAGAGCGCAACAAGACGCAACATCGACATGGTTACGCCAAAGGCAAAGCAGCTGGTTATCAAAGAGAAAAAGCCAGAAGAGACTAACAAGCCTTCAGCGTTAGCGTTTGTCGATGAATTTCTTGGCATTGAGCCGGTAAAGCCTTGGGAAAAAGGAACGCTAGCTCAAAAAGAGATGAAACCGGGCGGCCCTGTGCCTGAATTCGATGTTTTCTCTGAAAAAGTCTTTGCCTACAAACAAGGCTCTGTCGGTGGCAGCGGTGTTGGCGGTGGCGGCTGCGGCTGTAACTAACCATTAAATCGACCCAAAAAACTCAATCGACAAAAAACACTCAATCAATAAAAAAATATTCAGTACTTCAAAAACAAAATAAGAACAAAATGAAAAAACTACCAATTACGCTGCTAAGTGCAGCGGCAGTGGCTAATGTGGCATTAGCTGAAGATCATGTCTCTGTGCATTACCTGAACTATGAAGAGTATGACGACAGAGTTTCAGCTAAGGACACCATGGTTTCGATTGAAAAAAGTATCGGCTTAGATTGGACCCTAAACGCAGAAATAAGCTACGACAGTGTTTCAGGTGCTTCTCCAGCATGGGGCCCTACGACGCCTCCAGCTTCGGATGCCGACAAAATAAATCGCGCCCTGAAAACTCAGCAAGCTCAAGACAAAACTAACGAGGTCATCCGTGCGGGTTATGATCCTCACCGAGACAGTTATGAGGTCCAGAAAGTCGGCCTAGAAGACACAAGAAAAGCACTCAGCTTGAGTGCCACCTACCGTGACAGACTGCGTAATGAATGGACCTTTGGTGGCAATGTATCCCAAGAAGAAGACTACGAGAGCATTGGTATCAATGGTAAAGGCTTGATTTATGCTGATAGCGCTAAAAACCGTTCGTACAGCTTAGGGGGCTCTGCTCTTTTCGACCAAACTCAGGCATTTGGCAAATACGTTTTAGGCTCTTCTAACAGCCAGAGCTGGGAAGACATTTTCACAGGTAGCTTAGAAGCAGGTCTATCTCAAACTTTTACACCAAATCTGTACAGCATTTTTACCGCTTATGCAGGCTACCGTAGTGGTTACTTGAGCAACCACTATTTAACGGTGCTTCGCGAAGTCGATATTAACGACGATGGCAAAATCGATGATGACGAAGTGTTCTTGGGGCAAGACTCTAGACCAGATACCCGAGTCTCTGGCGGTATTAATCTTCAGGCCTTTTACTCTTTGTCAGACAGTATAAAAATCCGACCTCGATACAAATGGTTCATGGATGACTGGGGCGTGATGTCTCATCAAATAGGCGGCAAATTATCTTGGCGTGTCAGTGAGTGGCTAACCCTAGCACCAGGTTATTTCTGGTATACGCAAGATGCAGCAGATTTCTATCGCGATCCTAGTAGCGCCGATCCTTCTTTTGCTTCGACAGGTTACGCGACTTCCGACCTTCGCCTAGGTAACTTCACTGCGAATGCTTATGAGCTTGGCGCAAGCGTTAAGGTCCATAAAACCGTGCGTTTAAATGCGCTTGCGGCTTACTACGAACAGAGCAACGGATTTGAAGCGCAGTGGTGGGCGGTTGGAGCAACTTATGAATTCTAAGCTGCCCTTTATCCATCGCTTTCATGCCATGACAGTACCTTGCGAAGTACAGATCTTATCGCTTGATTTGACCCACTTCCCAAAGGCGTGCGCAAAAAGCATCGCTGCTGAGATAGAGCAGAACACACATCGCTTAGAAGGCAAATATAACTTCTACAGCGATGATTCATGGCTAACGCGACATATTAACCAGCGCACAACCAGTGAAGTCGAACTCGATTCAGAGTCTGCGGAAGTTTTTGAGCATCTCGACCGATTAAGCCAACTGACATTCGACACGTTTGATACCACTGTTGGCAGCATCAAACACCTTTTACAACAGAAGCCGAAGATGTCACACAGCCATGCCTTTCAAGCCCTGTCTTCCGCGCTGGGTAAGCAGGCTTGGGAGCTAAAAGGGGCAATAGGTCTAGAAGATAAAATGGTTCGAGAAGGAACTGTCGATCTACAAAGTGAAGTCGACTTACAAAAGACAAGGCTACACATCCCTGATCCACGCACTCGCTTCGATTTTGGTGGCGTCATCAAAGAGTACGCGGTCGATCAAGCAGTAAAGATAGGCAAGCGACTTGGTGCAACTTCAATGTTGGCAAATTTTGGCGGCGATATCTATGCATTGGGAACAAAGCCAGATGGTTCACCATTCAATATTGCAGTTCTGGATCCAAGAGACAACAAGACGCCATTTTTTGCCGTTCCGATTACCGACGCGGCGCTGACCACATCAGCCCACAGTGAACGTCAAATGCAGTTCGGCGATAAAGCAACGTCTCATATTTTGTCGAAACAAGACGTAGAAAAGAAGATTTTGTCGGTTACGGCAATAGCTTCTTCCACTTTGGAAGCGGGTGTACTTAGCACTTCCTTAACGCTCAACCCTAACATTTCAGTACCGGAAGAGAGCGCCGTTATTTACATCGACGATCAATTACACATTCACCAAAGCACGGAGTTTTTGCATTCATGAAAAACTACCTACTCACGCTAATTCTACTGTTTAGCAGCTTTTTGCATGCTCAAGACAGCGAGTTTATTCCAGTTGAAGAAGCCTTCCCGGTTACATGGGAAGCCACAGACCAAGGCGCGGTTATCCGCTTTGATACACACCCGGGATACTATCTTTACCAATCACGCTTCTCGTTTAAAGAAGAGTCCTCATTATCGACACAAGATCCTCAATACTCGCTGCCAGGTGAAGAAAAACAAGACCCTAACTTCGGCAATGTAGTGGTGTTTCACGAACCGCTTACCGTTACCGTGCCTTACACCGGAAGTGGCAAGCTCACCGTCCGCTATCAGGGCTGTGCAGACAAAGGGCTTTGCTACCTGCCACAAAAGCTAGTGTTGGATTTACCTACGCTCAAGGCGTTGACAGAAATCACTAGTGAGAAGCCATCAAGCTCTCTGGTTCAAACACTAGATGAGATCAGTGATGATACCAATGGCTTGTCGTCGTTCCTCTCTCAAGCAGGTAAGTTACAGGCTCTGCTTGTGTTCTTCTTGCTTGGCTTAGGTCTGTCTCTCACGCCGTGCGTGCTGCCTATGATTCCTATCTTAGCCAGCATCATAGGTGGTGAAAAAGCGATGACAGGCAAGAAAGGCGCAGCCCTTTCTAGCTCGTACGTTCTGGGTATGGCGACCAGTTATGCCATGACGGGAATTCTGGTCACCACATTAGCAAAAGGCATCAATTTACAAGCAGCCATGCAACAACCTTGGTTGCTCAGCATTTTTGCCGCCGTGTTCATTTTACTAGCGTTAGCTATGTTCGGTTTCTATGAGCTTCAACTCCCTGCCGCACTGCAGCAGAAACTCAACAGTGGCTCAGACAAGTTGGGCGGCGGTAAAATTGCTAGCGTATTCGCGATGGGCGCGATATCTGCACTAGTGGTTTCACCTTGCGTTAGTGCGCCACTAGCTGGTGCATTGCTTTATGTATCCACCACTCAAGACTGGATGTTTGGTGGTGCCACCCTGTTTGTCATGGCTCTGGGTATGGGTGTTCCTCTTATCGCGATCGGTGCTAGCGGCGGACGCTTACTGTTAAGAAGTGGCGCGTGGATGGTATCGGTTAAGCAAGTCTTTGGTGTACTGCTGCTCGCGGTGGCTATCGCCTTATTAAGCCGCTTCGTTGACCCATCAATCATTATGATTTTGTGGGCGCTCCTTGCTATTGGTACGGGTGTACACTTCGGCGCGTTAGAAGCGGCACAACCAGGCTGGGCACGCACTCGTAAGTTTTCTGCACTATTGCCACTGAGCTATGGCTTGATTCTATTTGTGGGTTATTTCCTAGGAAATTCCGATCCTCTCAACCCGCTTGCGAACCGAGAGTCCGCACAACCTATGGCCATCACGTCTTTTGAGAAAACCGATTCAGTCACTCACTTAGAGCAGCAATTACAAGCTGCAGCCAATGCTGAACAAAAGGTGCTAGTCGACCTTTATGCAGACTGGTGTGTCTCTTGTAAAGTGATTGAGACCAACGTGTTTAACGATCAACAAATCAGCCAAAAACTGAAAGAGTGGCAGACCATAAAACTGGATGTGACAGAAAGCTCGCCAGAACAAATGGCATGGCTCAACAATAAGAATGTGTTTGGCCCACCAGCTATTTTCTTTTACTCACCCGATAGCGGTGAGTTAGAACCAGCGCGAGTCATGGGGGATATCGACAAAGCTGGCTTTAACAATAAGCTCAAACTTGCGAATCAGCTTGTAGCAGCCCGTACAGCGGAACCCAGCAGCCTGACAAACTAGAGAGTCGTTCAATGATCAAAAACGCCCAATCAATGATTGGGCGTTTTTAAATTTGGTTTGCTGACTGAAGAGGCTTACTTAGACATTTCCAACTGCTGAACCACCGCTTGGGTCAGCTGCTCAGTATACGGGTTAATCTTCCAATGCTCTGGACTCCAGCCTTTTACGAAACGTTGGAAATCAGCCCACGCAACATAAAACAGTGGTCGCCATGCGCGTTCGACGTCTTCAAATGAGAGCTGAGGCTGATAGTGTGCAAGCGCCTCTTTTAAGTGTTGAAAATAAGTATCTAACACCTCATTTTCATACTCTTGGCAATCTCGAGGCCTAATCGCGCTGCTCATGAACAAGGCAACGTCTTTCATTGCACAACCATGACCAACGTATTGAAAATCGACTGCAGCCGCGTTTTCACTTTCAGGATCAAAACAGAAGTTCGCGAGCTTAGCATCGCCGTGCACTAAGGTTGGATACGGGCACTCTTTCAATAAACGATCGATACGTTGCGCTTGTCGTTTCAAAGGTAAGTCCGCCAAGGCACTTAGCTCATCAGGCCGTGTGTCTAAATGCCAGTATGTGCCTACTTGCCACAAGGATGCCGACTGAGCTTGACTGACATTGATGTGCTTTGCGTGAAAGTTAGCCAACCATTTTAAGCAAGCATTTCGCTGTTTAACCTCAACAAAGGTATAAGCATGATGCTGCTCGCCTGAGGCTGATTCATCAGAAGCGGCCAGTACATCAAACTGAGAGGTTAATGGGAAACCGCTATCGGCTAAGTCTTGCATCACGATAAGCCATTCGTTGTCAGCTAATTCGCATTGCAAACCCACAGGCACGGGGCAGCGCTCATCCCATTGTTGAGTGAACGATTGATACCACGCTGTCTCTACTTGATAGGAATGCACTTTACGCTGATGAGACAGCTTAGTGTTCCATCCTTTCGGGTGTTCAGTTTTATCGGGCAACGCGACATGTTTAACGATAACGCTGTTGAATCCAGCATCACCACTATCCGGGAAGACTAAGCGTACTAACTCGCCATAGCCGCCCCACAAGCGCTGAATCACGTGAATATCGAACCCTTGATGGCAACCGAGTGACGTGGCTATTTTTTGATAAAGCTCAGGAGATTGCTGACTGGAATTAACATCGGATTCGACAGACTGTTTTGAAGGTATTGATTGAGACATATAACTCGTTGCTACGCCTTATCAGCTAAAAGATGTGACCATTGTGGCTGTCTATTCATGTAATGAACAACATAACTGCATACCGGGATAATTGTGTAACCCGCACGCTCAATTTCAGGGAGTACCGACTCCATCATCACCTTACCAAAACCCTTGCCTTGCAGTTCATCAGGGATTCGAGTTGAGGTGATATGCAATACATCGCCATCCTTTTTATACTTAACTACCGCAAACTGATCTGGTTCTAACTCAACCGTGATCTGGTTCGCATCTTGATCCCATTTAACTGCCTGCATTCTCAACTCCTGCAAATAATGGATACGACAAACAATTAAAGTTTGAAGTATGAATTCCTTGTAATAGACTAACGCAAGTGCATATAAAAAAACTAAGTACTTACAATCAAAGAAAATATTATTATAGCGTGTGGTTATAAATAAAATTCGAGCCAATTAAAAGCACTCTATAAATTGCGTTAGTACACCTACTAAATCTAGCACGTAATAACCCCTTGTTAGCAAGTTATCAATATCTAACAGACGCATGTTGGCACATGGAGAACCTATAATGAACGCACCACTGAAGAAGCCTTTGGAGCATAATCAGGCACTGCAAGACCCTCGAAATCGAACCGTCACCACTATTAATAGCACCGATGCGCTGGCTATGATTGAGCATGGCAGTGAGCTGACATTAAATGTATCGACACCTGTTGGCACCAAGTTTCTCGCTACCACCAAATTTATCGGCACTCACAGTGATAACTGTATCCTAATTGAGGTACCGGAAGTCTCTAGTGATGACCTGCGCTTTTTCTTTCAGGAAGGCTTCTGGATGACGGCACGCGCCTACTCTCTGCGAGGAGAAGGGGCTCTGATCCATTTTAGATCTCAGATTCACCACACCATTGGCGAACCCTTTCCTATCATCGTGCTTTCCACGCCAAGTACCATGCAAGTAACACAGCTGCGTAAAGAAACACGCTATGAAGTGAACCTCAGTTCTCGTGTGATCTTTGATGACCAACGAATGAACTGCGAGATCAGAGACCTCTCGAAAAGTGGCTGTCGCTTTGTCACATCGCCAACCTCTCGTCCAATTCAAGTTGCCGACCGAGTCTCTATCGAAATTACGCCCGAGAACTACAATGGTCCGCTGATTCCGCCACTTCGAGGGATTGTGTGTAATCTGCAAAGATCAACGCACTATGCGCGTTATGGTGTCGAATTTGATGATATCGGTAAGGCCAATGCCAAAAACCTGCTCAGTAAGCTGAAGTTCGACGGCACCAAACTTCGTTTGCGTAACGCTTAAGCGCTAGAGATTGTAAGAATCAAAAAAACAGCCATCGATAATATCGATGGCTGTTTCGTTTAAGGTTAACGGTTATTTAGCTAATCTACTTAAAGCATTAAGCTATTTACGCAGTGCGTTGAGTTTAGCCTGAGCGATACCAAAGATAGTATCGATTGGGTAACTGCCCTCATCACTCGGTTCACCAGCAGCTTTACCCGTGAACAGCTCAATCGCCTCTGTCACATGATCAATCGCCCAGATATTGAACTCGCCCTTTTCCACTGCTTTCACGATGTCGCTACGCAGCATCAGGTTATGAACATTAGAGCGCGGGATGATAACCCCTTGCTCATTAGAACGACCTTTGATTTCACATACATCAAAGAAGCCTTCAATCTTCTCGTTCACACCACCAATTGGCTGAGACTCACCGAACTGGTTCATCGAGCCAGTAATCGCAATGTCTTGACGGTTTGGCTGTTTAGAAAATGCAGATACAACGGCACAGAACTCCGCCATACTCGCACTATCGCCATCAACGCCACCATAAGACTGCTCGAAAGTGATGTTAGTAGTAAGCGGGACTTTAGCCGTCTTACCAAACACAGAAGAGAGATATGCCGACAAGATCATCACCCCTTTCGAGTGAATGCTGCCGCCAAGGTCTACGTTTCTTTCAATATCAATCACTTCACCGTCACCATAAGCGGTGGTTGCCGTGATTCGGTTTGGCGCACCAAACATGTGATCCGTTGTGCTCAATACCGACAGCGCATTGACCTGCCCTACAGCTTCACCATCGACATGAATCAGAGTTGTGCCGTTGGTAAAGGTTTCCATTACGCTGTCTTGCAGTCGTCCAACACGCATCTGTTGGTTAGATAACGCTTGGTCGACGTGCGATGCACGAATCAGATTCGATTTCGAACCTCTCGCCACGTAGTTAGATTCACGAAGCAGATTAGCAATGTGTGCTGAGTGCAGTGACAACTTACCTTGGTCACCCGCCTGACGAGAACTGTGTTCAATGATGCGAGCAATCGCCTTGCGGTCACAGTGGAGCATATTGTTGTCATGGACGATGCTCGAAATGAAGCGCGCATAATGCATTTCAGAGTCAGCAGTCCGCTTCATTTCATCTTCAAAGTCGGCCGTCACACGGAACAGCTCACCAAACTCTGCATCATAATGCTGCAGCAGTTGGTATGTGCGATAGTCACCAAACAAGATGATCTTAACGTCCAGAGGAATAGGTTCTGGGTCGAGCGATACCGCTCCCGTTAACGTCACCTCTTTCTCTAATGAAGTGAAGCTTAACTGACGAGAGCGCAGCGCACGCTTCAGGCCTTCCCATACGTAAGGTTGCTCTAGCACTTTTACCGCGTCCATCAACAGCACGCCACCGTTCGCTCGATGTAAGCTACCTGCACGAATCAATGAGAAATCAGTAAATACAGTGCCTTTAAAGGTTGCCGTTTCTACATAACCAAACAGAGAGTGATAGTTCGGATTCTCCTCGACCACAATCGGTAGAGTGTCTTCCTTCTGGCTCACAATCACGTTCACTTTGTAACGACGCGGCATTTTCTTATCCAAAGAAGCCGTCGCAACTTCGGCCTGCTCAGTACTCTCTTCTAAGAAAACATCAGCGTTATCGACGATGTCTTTACGCAGTGCGGTTAGGTACTTTTTAATGTCTGGGTATTGGCTGTAATCCTTCTTCAATTGCTTGATGAAGTGCGTTATCACATCTCGCGCCGTATCATCATTAAGCTTTTGAATCTTTTCAGTATACGTCTCTTCAAGCTCCGTCAGTTCACGAGAAATGGTTCGCAGTCCAACTTCCAGCGCATCGATGGTTTTATCGAATTGGTCTTGCTCTTCCGGTGACAGCAGGTCAAAGCTCTCTTCGGTATGAAGCTCGTCGCCGTTCATCGCCACAAATTGGTAATCACCTTGAGTGGTGATCGTCAGGTTCACGCCGTTCTTTTTTGCTTCTTGGCTGATCGCTTCTAACGCTGCTTGTTGCTTAGCTGCTAGCTGATTCTTTAATCGATCAGCACGGCTGA
Source organism: Vibrio sp. T3Y01 (assembly GCF_013114525.1). Taxonomy (NCBI): domain Bacteria; kingdom Pseudomonadati; phylum Pseudomonadota; class Gammaproteobacteria; order Vibrionales; family Vibrionaceae; genus Vibrio; species Vibrio sp. T3Y01. The sequence continues at coordinate 129,413 of NZ_VTXJ01000015.1, forward strand.
AGTACATCTCATTGTCGAACGCGAGTGGCATCGCTTTGATGAGTTTGCGCATCAGCTTTTCAATATCTTGCTTTAAGCTACTGCCCACGCCACGCGGAAGTTTCAATACCTTAGGAGTGCGAATATCTTCGAAATTCGCGATGTAACACCAGTCAAAAAGCTCCTCAACTTCATGAGTGTGTCGGTTGAGATAACGCAAGATCATGGTGCGCTTGCCCAGACCATTGCGTCCTATCGCATAAATGTTGTAACCCTTTTCCTTAATTGACATCGCGAACTCAACGGCTTTTTGCGCACGTTCTTGCCCGACGATTTCGTCAATTGGAGCCAGTTCTTTGGTCGACTTGCATGGTAGCTTTTCGAGTTCTGCTACCTGATACAGTTGTTCTGTATTAAGTCTTTGAATCGCCATCGCCGCCTCCTTAGTCCTTTATTTCTTGGGTGTAGATAAATTCAGTGTAGATGTAATTGCCTATAAATTTAGTGACTTACGCTACATCGCTGTTCAACCGAACAAATAACACACAATTTAATGCAATTTTACGAATAACAAGCTATTTAATTCATCAAACCTAACATCTGAATGATTTTAATTTGCAATTGATAATAAATATCATTAACATTTTAAAATATTATAAATCGAGGATGTGGATATGGAAATTGAACGATGCTGGATGCACTACCTAAAAGCTGAACAGTTAATGGAGCAAGGTCACTGGCCAGAAGCACAGCGCCTTTATGGTGATGTTCTCAATTCTCTTCCTCACCACATTCAAGATGCGGCATACCAAAGCGATATCAAGCCTTGCCAATTTGCCTGTCTACTTGCGGGACTCAGAGATGCAAGCGTGGCTCAATCTGAGATTCTCAACCGTTTAGGGCAACACCAACAAGCCTTTGATACATTGAATCAGTCTTATGCGTTAATGCAATTTATCTCTCTTGAGAGCACAGAGCTGATTCAACGCACCCACGGGTTACTGGAAAAGCAGAGTGAAGATCTACTTAACCACTTAATCGCATTTTGTAGCGCGCAACGCAGTTCGCATTGGATGCTCGAACTAGAACAAATTCAACGTGCTCATCACCATTTTGGGCAACTTAAAACAACGTCAGAAGTTCAATCTTCACCAAACGTCTTAAATTGATAAGGATATATCATGTCGGACCGGGCTCTTCTTAAAGTCAATAACCTCTCCGTTAGCTTCAAAACCAACGATGGAATCGTTGATGCGGTGAAAAAGGTAAACTTTACCCTTAAATCTAGCGAAACCTTGGCCATTGTTGGTGAATCAGGTTCTGGTAAATCTGTCTCTTCTAACGCACTGATGCGTCTACTTCCAGACAACGCCATTATTGATCCGCAGTCTCAAATTGAGTTTGAAGGCGAGTCTGTTCTCGAAAAATCAGAGCGTGAAATGCAGTCGATTCGTGGCGACAGAATCGGCATGATCTTTCAAGAGCCGATGACATCTTTGAACCCATATCTGCGCGTCGGTATTCAAGTGGCAGAAGCCATTATGTGTCACCGTAAAGTGTCAAAGTCTCAAGCCAAACAGCGAGTGATTGAACTGTTTAATCTTGTGCACTTACCAATGCCAGAAAAGTCGTACACCAAGTACCCTCACGAATTTTCGGGTGGTCAGCTACAGCGCATCATGATCGCAATGGCACTGATTAATGAACCGGATATCCTGATTGCGGACGAACCGACAACAGCACTCGATGTAACGGTTCAAGCTGAAGTGCTTTCTCTTATCAAAGAGATCCAAGGCAAGATGGGCATGGCAATTTTGTTCATCACCCATGACTTAGGTGTGGTGAAACACTTCGCCGATCGTGTGCTAGTGATGTGTAAAGGTGAACTCGTAGAAGAAGGGATGACTCAATCTCTGTTCGACAATCCTAAACATGACTACACACGAATGCTCATTAACTCGATACCTAAAGGGGCGAAAGATCCGGTAAGCGCCGCAGCGCCAGAGCTTCTGTCTGCTGAAGATATTCGCGTTAAGTTCTTGGTGAAACCGCACTTCATCAAGTCAAAAAATCAATACTTTGAAGCGGTGAAAGGCATCTCTTTGAACCTAAAACAAGGTGAAACCCTCGGCATTGTGGGCGAGTCTGGTTCTGGTAAATCAACCCTTGGACGTGCGTTAATCGGCTTATTGCCAAGCTCAGGTCGTATTGTTTATAAAGGACAAGACGTCAGCTTACTCAACGACAAGCAGCGTCATAACCTGAAAAAAGATGTTCAAATGGTATTCCAAGACCCTTATGGTTCTTTATCGCCACGTATGACGGTTGGGGAGATCATCACCGAAGGCTTAACGGTGCATCAACCTCACTTGTCAAAACAAGAACGTTTAGAAAGAGCTCGTAAAGCACTGATTGAGGTTCGTCTGGAGCCAAACTCAATCAACCGCTACCCGCATGAGTTCTCTGGCGGACAAAGACAGCGTATCGCGATTGCTCGTGCGTTGATTCTTGAGCCCTCTTTCATACTATTGGATGAACCAACTTCAGCTCTCGATCGCTCAGTGCAGCTAACCGTGATTGACCTGCTCAAAGACATCCAAACTAAGCACAATATCGGCTTCCTATTCATCAGCCATGACCTTTCGGTCGTGAAGGCACTTTCAGATCGTGTACTTGTGATGCAAAAAGGTGAAGTGATGGAAGAAGGGTCTGCAGAAGAGATTTTTAATGCGCCGAAAAACGACTACACCAAGAAACTCATCGCAGCGTCATTCGACTTAGAAAATAATTCGGAAAAAAATGCAGCTTAAAGGGAACTAATCAAGATTAACAGCGTCTTAAAGGTACATTCTGAATAAATTCCTAATGAGTTTCGTTTTAGAATGGATATAGCAAAACTGGTTTGGCCGCCAAAAGAGAAATGTCGCATGGATGCGACATTTTTCGTTTCTGGCGTATATGAAAAATCAACTCAGTGATTATGAAGGTTTGCTAAAATTGACGGACTTTAAACAGGGTTAGCTAGTAGTCGGGTCACAGTCGCCGAGCGGCTTCGTGTCATTACTGAGGGAACATGACGGGATAAGTACCAACCGATTCTGTCATGCCTTTATATTCTAGTATTCATATCGTTCAACTGCCTCACACATCGATACTCATATAATCCTATCTTCGGTGCTCTCTGGGATTGCGTTTTTACTGCGCTTCAGTGGCTTATTAATCCGTTTGAGGCCAAGTGGCCCTTCCTCTTCCATTATTTGCTGATAGGTATATAAGGTTTGGCGTGAGCAACCTAAGATACGAGCGGCTTTAGAGACACTACCAAGCTCTGCAACCAACTCCAGAGCCTCTATTTTACGTTGTACCTCTTTGCCGTATTCGTTGCATTTACGTGGCTCTACTAACTCAGTGATGTCTAACCGTCGATGACCGAAGTAAGCAGAGAAGGTACCATCGAACTGACATCGTATTTCTACTTTTTGGTTCTCTATGGAGTAACGTACTGGCGAGTCGATAACGTACATTTTGCTATCAAAGCTAAACGTGTGGTCACGTCGTATCGTTCGATACTCTTTCTGTACGCAGATGCTGTTAAGGTCTAGGTCAGGTGGCAACGACTTGAACGCAGAGCTCGATTTAGTCGCCTGAACCATCACATTATTCACCCAGTATTTGGGGATAAACTCCTCTTGCAAGTATCGGTTTGCGCTCTCCATGTCAGCGATGTTATTGAGGCGCAGTTCGGGGACAAGGCGGTCTTGGAAGGTGTCGAAGGCTCGTTCGATTCGTCCCTTCCCTTGAGGTGAGTTGGCGAAGATAATTTCGATACCGAGTTCATCACAAGCTCGCTGCATTTGCGAGAAGTTGCTGCGTTTCGGCCCACCAAAGATACCTGCTCGATCCACGTAGAGAGTTTTGAATATGCCTCGCTTTTCAATATAAGCTCGCATCACCTTCATACAGCCTTCGGTGGTCTCTGAAGGGAAGAACTGCGCATGAATATCACTAGTAGCGTCATCAATGATGGCAATCAAGCAAGACTTCTCATCACCAAACCAGCGATGAGGGCTGCCATCCATTTGCAGCATAAGCCCAGGCAACGGCATACGCTCTCGATACTTCCTTACTCGACTTCTACGGCGTTTAGAACGCTTCACATGGTGAATGTCATGAGCCCAAGAACGCAACGTTTCACGCTTAATCGACAGTCCTTCATTTTTGCTCAGAAGCTCCGAGAGATGTTGAAGATTAAAGTCGTAGTACTTGGTTTGAATGAGGGCTTGAACCTCCTTCTTGAGTGACTCAGGGATTTTATTGATGGGAGCACGACCAGTGTTACCATGAACCA